>NZ_CP162142.1:1117500-1260000 GCF_040833965.1 Leptospira sp. WS39.C2 | reverse complement strand
TCAGTACAATTTCCAACCAAACAAAAGAACTTTGCACTCTATTTAGAAATGATACATTCTGACTGTTTGGTCTTTCAAGATTCAGAGTTAATCGGAACATTTGGAACAGTTGAAGATGAAACTGGTTATATGGAGCGTAAACCGAAAGTAGTCGCTTTAAAAAATACGGACAAACCTACTACCACAATCACATTTCACGTAAAAAATAGATTTTATAAATATGGAGGGATTCGAATCGCACCCATCTTAGGACTTGAAGAATCAATCCAAGAAACAATAAAAACGTCAATCCTACTAGAAGCGACACTTGCAGGTGGATTGTTGTTTTTAGGATTGTACCAATTGGGTATTTATTTCACACGGAAAAAAGTAAAAGGTTCCTTATACTTTTTTTTATTTTGTATTTTTATGTTTTTCCAAATTATTTCCACAGGTTCTCAAAGCTTATTTTTACTCATAGGAAAGGAAATGGGGGAAGTTGTTTATAGAATCGATTTATTTTCTGAATATGCAGGAGTAGTTGCAGGTCTATTTTATATCCATTGCCTTACAAAAGAATACATCAATCGAAAAATCATATATGGATTTTCATTTCTTATGCTAATTCCTATTACCAATACGATTTTTGGACCAGTTAACTACATAAGCCGATTTCACTTTTATGTTTTATGTTTGATTATACCGATTCTACTTTTACTATTTTATTTGATATTTTGCTACATAAAAGACAAACGATCTGGATTTGTTTATCTAGGATTATCGGTAATGTTTCTTATAGGATCGGCAACAAATGATATAGCCCATACATTGATGCACAAATCAGAACCAATGTATTTAAACACTGGGTTATTATTATTTGTTTTTTTCCAATCTCTCTTTTTATCAAAACATATCTCGGGTGAAATTGTATCAGCAGAGATTAAATTTAAGGATGTATTATTCCAACTCATCCAATCAGAAAAACTATCATCAATAGGAATGACAGTCACAAGTGTTGCCCATGAGATCAATTCACCATTGAGTGCTGTCATTTTAACGAGTGACTCCATCCGAGAGAATATTTCCGATTTTTTTAAACAACTTCCTCAATTAGAATCGATTTCCAAAAAAAGTTTTCCTTTTATTGATTCCCTAATTGAACAAGCTTTAGTCCAAGAGAATCTCCCGACTGGTTTAGAATTCCGACAAAAAAAGATAATTTTCCAAAAAGAATTAGAACAATTTAATATTAACTATAATGAACAATATGCAGATATTTTTGTGACACTTGGAATCAAAGAAATACCGAAAGATTGGATCCAAATTTTGATTGAATACAATTCCAAAGCACTACTTCTTTTGGCAGAAAAAATTGTAAACATCCTACAAGGCACAAACGCAATCCAATCATCCGCCAATAGAGCCATCAAAATCGCACAAGCACTCAAAAATTTCACTCATTTTGATCCGAAAGCAGAAATCAAAACAATTCAATTGTCAGATTCACTCAATCAGATACTAACCATTTTACAAGGTTCACTCAAACACGGAATTGATTTAAAAACAAATTTTTTCAATATTCCACCGATTGAATGTTACCCGGATGAACTCAATCAAGTTTGGACCAACATGATCCAAAATTCAATCCAATCAATGAATGGGAAAGGCAAACTAATTATTGAAATCAACCAAACTGTTTTAAAAAATAATCCATTTGCCTATGTTAGTATTGAAGATTCGGGACCTGGTGTGGCAAAGGAAATTTTGGACAAAATTTTTGATCCATTTTTTACAACGAAACCAATTGGACAAGGGACTGGATTGGGGTTATACATTTCCAAACAAATCATAGAAAAACACAAAGGGATAATCGATGTTATTCCAACAAAGGGAAATACAAAGTTTATAGTATATTTACCATACCATCAAAAAACAAGCTTAGTGGGGAATCCTTCTTAGAATTCAATCGATTACAATATTTCAAAAAAAGAGTAAAGTTGTTTATTTTGGATCGGGTAAACGAAAGCTAACAGTTGTTCCCTTCCCTTTTTCACTTTTGGCCCAAATTTCACCACCATGTAATTTAATGAATTCATGACAAAGGATGAGTCCAAGCCCAGTGCCTTTTTCACCTTCAAGACCTATCCTAGTCAACTGAGCATCCAAACGAAATAATTTCTCCAAATCGGAACTATCCATTCCAACACCGTTGTCTTTACATTCAATTCTGACTCCATCTTCCTCTTGAGAAGCAGAGATTTCAATCTTCCCATTTTCATTTGTGAATTTGATTGAATTGGAAATTAAATTCCGTAGAACCGCTTGGATCATTTCAGAATCTGCATATACGAATGAAAATTTTTCTGGGATTTGAACAGACAATTGAATTCCTTTTTTTTGAATCATCACACCCATTTGTTCCGTAATTTTTGAGACTACCGAACGAAGGTTAATTTCTGTAGGGCGAAAAGGCATATTTCCAGTTTGTGTCCTTGCCCAGTCTAACAGTTGTTCTAATAATCCATATACTCTTGATGCAGATTTTTGAATTTCAAATATTGTATCTTTTTTTTCTGAATCTGTATAAGTATCAAAATCAGTATACATCAGTTCAGTGATTTGTTTAAAAGAACCAAGAGGATTTCGTAAATCATGTGCAATGATAGAAAAAAATATATCTTTGGTACGATTGGTCTCACTCAATAATTTTTCAGAATTATGTAACGCCTCAATGGCATGATTTTTTTCAAAAATTTGAGTTCTAAGTAATTTAGTGCGATCATAAACTTTTTTTTCTAATTCAAAACGATTGGAAAGTAACCTTTGGTATTGTAAGGTTATAAACTCAGCAAGAATCGCATACGGAATTAAAAAAGATATAAGATAAATATAGGAATCAAAAATCACTGGGTGGACAAATGGCCCTACTCCCAATCGAGTCATTAGGATACTCGACAAATACAATAAAAATACACCTAATGTTACTCCTCTAATTTGAAACCGATATCCTAAATAAATCAAAATCAAAAAAGACAAAAAGAATAAATATGGGAACTGGTAAACTATGACGGCTTGGATGATGATAAAAATAATTGTCCAAAAAAACAGTAAGAAGGAAATATCTTTCCAAACCATTTTCCGCCATGCCATAAACAAAGGAACAGTGATGAATATTCCGATGGTATCTCCAAATGTAATCACAAGAATGGTTCGGAAAATTTGATTTGGATTTAAATTATGAAAATAACCAAATGAATGTAAAATAATGCCAAGGATTAAAATAGAAATCAAACTAGCTAGGAAACATACATAAACAATGAAGAAAAAATTATCTTTGGATGATGTTAAATTTTTGCGAATGTACCTTGTCCAAAAAAAATAAGACAATGTAGATTGGAAGGCATCAACACTTGCCACTAGACAAACACTCAAATACAATTGAAACTCAGTTAGACCAAATTGGCTACTGATCAGTCCATCTTTGTTGGCGATAAAACTGGCTAACCATACGATGGGAATAAAGGAATACCCAAAAAATAAACAACCAATGAGACCAATACCAGAAGGAATCCAGAGTACTGCTAAATTCATAGGATGGAAGGAAAAATATTCCATGCCTAATTTGGCAGAACCAATGTAGGTAAAAAATAGGAAGATACCTTTTAAGAATGACTTCCAGTGCATAAGCAAAACTTCAGGAAATTAGAATCTGAATTTGAAAAAAAGACAACTTTTTATTCTATTGAATGGAATGATTTCCAAAATTCAACTTTGGTTCATCATTTACTTTTGGATGCGGAACCTTTGAGAAGGGATTCAAAATCTGCAGAAATGTTCTTACTTTTCATAAAAAAAGTTCCAACTAACATTGAATCGATCATTCCTCGGTATTTTTGCCAATCTTCGTAACTTTCGATCCCAGATTCTGCTACCCGAATGATGGAAGGATCTAATTTTGGAGCAATTTGTTCGATTAGATTTTTATGAATTTGGAATGTATCTAAATCTCGTGTATTGATTCCAATTGTATTGGCACCAATATCAAGTGCAAGATTCACCTCTTCTTCGTTATGTGTCTCAACCAGGACAGCAAGCCCTAATGAATTGGCATGCTCATGTAGTGATTTTAACTCATTTTTAGAAAGGATACGGACTATAAGTAAAATAGCAGAAGCTCCGTAAGCGTAAGCTTCATCAATTTGGATCGGATCGAGGATAAAATCCTTTCGTATCACGGGTAATGAAACTGAGTTTGCAACTAATTGTAAATCTTGGAGGGATCCTAAAAAATAGGACTCATCAGTCAGGACTGAAATCGCTGACGCTCCAGATCGTTCGTATTCTTTTGCAATAGATAGTGGGTCATAATTGGGTCGAATCACCCCAGCACTGGGGCTACCCTTTTTGCACTCAGCGATCACTGATACAGAATTTGTTTTGAGGTGAGCCTTCCAATCCTGAATGGGGATGGTTCTGTCGGGTAATGCCTTACCACGACTTAAGCGAATTTCAGTGTGTTTCGTTTCTACAATTTTATGTAAAATTGGATTCAATTCGAATGTATTAAAAGGATTTTAATGCTGCTTCTTCTGAATCATAAATATCAAATAAAGATGTCAGTTCGATAACATCAAAGATCCTTTTGACAGCAGGTTTTATATTGGATATCTTAAGAAATCCTTCTTTGGAATTGAGTTTACGTAACGTGGAAATACAAGCACGAAACCCTGAGGATGACATATATTCTACATCTTTCATGTTGAGAAGAACCTTTCTATGACCCAAGGAATCAATGAGTTCAGTCAGTCCCTCTTCCACTTCATTTGCCACAGAAACGTCCAATCGACCTTCCAGATAAACGACTAGTTTTCCGTCTTTCACTTCGTGTTTCAGCACCTATTTACCCAACCTGATATGATTTTACAAAATCAATGTATTTTAGCGGAGTGTCAATCAATGTTTTCTGAAACCATTCCGAGTCCAAATGACCTCAAAAACCTGCAAACATTTCTGATTTTAGGGGGTGGAGCCTCTGGTGATTCCGCAGCCAAACTCCTTACTTCACTTGGTAAAAAAGTCATCCTCGCTGATTCCTTCCCAGAAAAAGCAAACCACTCCCTTTACTCCCAAGTTTTGTCAGATAAAGAGCCACAAGCCAATTTTGAAGGAATCGAATGTATCATCAAAAGTCCTGGGATCCTTCCAAATCATCCCTACCTTGGGATTGCGATTCAAAAAAAAATCCCCATTCTCAGTGAAATCACACTTGGTAGAATCTTTTATAAAGGACCTATCATTGGAATCACTGGCACAGATGGAAAATCAACCACCACAGCATTAACATTCCATCTCTTACAAAAAAAATTCCCCAAAGTGAAAATGGGTGGGAACATTGGAGTCCCTTTTACATCTTTTTGTTTGGAAGAAAATGATTGTGTAGTATTAGAACTGTCCAGCTACCAACTCGAAGATTCACCTAACTTACAATTAACGGCCTCAGCTATTTTAAATTTAGCATCGGATCATTTAGAACGACACAAAACAATGGAATCTTATGCGACGGCAAAATGGAAAATTCAAAATTTGGAATCAAAAGATCACCAATGTTTTGTGAATCCGAATTTTTTTGCATTTACTCCTTTCCAAAAACCATTGGATTCCAATTTGCATTTAGTTGGAGATAACCAATCCTATTGTATTAGCCAAAATCCTGACCAAGTCCATACACCAAATTTTGTGTATGATGCTTCCTTATTTCCTTTAAACGGCAAACACAACTTGATGAATTTGTGTTTTGCGATTGCACTTGCGGAAGTTGTTGGATTAAACCCTAACCAAATCCAAGAACAATTAAAAACTTTTTTTGGATTACCTCACCGTTTCCAATCGATCCCAACAGAATCTTTGAATCCAGATTACAAATCGATAAAATTTATCAATGATTCTAAATCGACAAATTTACATTCAATGTTGTCTGGTATTTCTGGTTTTAAAAAAGGAGACCCCATCTATTTGATCTTAGGTGGAATTCCGAAAGTAGAACCAATAGAACCTCTCATACTTCGTTGGAAAGAAATAGAATGTCCACTCTTTGTTTTTGGTAAAGCTAAGGATATTTGGAAAGAAGAGTTAGACAAAACAGGTCTCCCTATATTTTACTTTGATGATCTCACTTCACTTATGAAAGAAATTAGGAAAAAGATTGATTCCGATTGGATCACAAATAACAAATCACAAAAAAATGAATTACTTTCTGTTATATTTTCACCCGCTGGGGCAAGTTTTGATTTGTATAAAAATTTTGAAGAGAGAGGGAATCATTTTATGAATCTGGTTAAGGATTCATTTGGGCCTCCCTCTCTTTACTGATGTATTTATTCGTTAGAAAGTAATTAACCTCTAATATGATAACCCCCATCCACATGACGGATCTCACCTGTGATCCGATTGGATGGGCGAAATAAATAACAAACTTCTTCAGCAAGGTCTTTAGCGCGAGCATTCCCAAGCGGAGAAGAAGTATTACAGTGAAGTTCTGCTTCTTCTAAACCTTCAATTGCAGAACCTGCTTTACTTGCTCGGTAAGGTGAAAATCTGATGGCGTTTACCTGGATTTCTTTTTCTTTTCCAAGTTCCATTGCCATTTCTTTCACAAGTCGTTCCAAAGCAGCCTTTGCAACACCTATGTTTTTATACGGATGGACCACTACTTTTTCAGCACCCAAATAACTTAGAGCAACAATTGATGCACCAGTAACTAAAAGATTTCGATTGTAAAGGCTTTGTACGATTGCAAGTAAAGAAAAGGAAGATACATTCATGGCATCCATAAATTCTTCTCTTGAAACAGTCATGATGGGTTTGACTTTTCCCTGGCGAATGGTTTTATCCATCGCAATGGAGTGTAACAAGGAATGAATGGATACTTTATTTTCTAATAAGAAGTCTGCAAATGAATCTATACTTTCTTGGATGGTCACGTCGAGAGGAAATGTGATCACTTCTTCACCCAATTCTTTTTTTACCGTATTTTGAAAATCCTGGTAAGTACGGTCTAAAAAGTTGATACTATTTTCCGATAAATTTTTATGAAATGGTGTTTTGCCAAGACCCGTACAAATGAGTTTGGCACCCTGGTCTTTACATTCTTTGGCGATGATCAGTGCAAGTGAGGACGCATCAGTAATCCCAGTGATGATCACAGTGCGACCTTTTAGAGTTTGGTTCATGTCTCCTCCTAGTGCTTAGACACAGAAGTTTCGGAGGTGCCTTAAAAGACGAACTTTTTTTCAGGTTTTTTTTATCGTTTGTGCTGAATTTTTTCGAAGGCCCGGCTTTCAATGAAGAGATCAAGTAAGTCTCCATCGATGTGTTGGTCCCGAACTTCCATTTTCAGAATATCAAAAGCCCGATCAAGTGGTACTGCTTTTTTGTAAGGACGATCTTGGTCCGTCAATGCATCAAAAATATCAGCGATTGCCATCATTTTGGCTTGGACAGGAATTTCTACAGCAGACAGACCCCGTGGGTATCCTGAACCATTTAATTTTTCATGGTGACCATGAGCAATACTTGGAACCATTTTGAGTTCTCTTGTCCAAGGGATTTTCGATAAAAATTGAAATGTATGTTCTACGTGAGATTCAATTTCCCGACGTTCTTCAAAATCCAATGATCCCCGACGGATAGATAAAAAACTAAACTCTTTTGGTAAGAGTAAACTCAACTGGTTTCCTTCAGTAGTATGATAACTCATTTTGGAAATTTCTTCTAAAAAGTTGGAATTTCCCTCTTCTAAAATTGTTGGTTCATTGGAATCAGTAATGACACGTACCATTTCTTCCAATTTCTCTTTTTCTAAAACATATTCCAATTCGATTGATTTTTCAAATTGCGGATAACCATTGTTACCGTGTTTTTTCAGGTATTCAATTTTTTTTTGAGCTAATTTCGCTTCGACATCTTTTAAAATGAACTGGAATCGCCAACGAATGAGATCCAATTCATAATCTTCTAATTTTTTAGCCTTAACTAATACTTTCTCACGAACCCCAACTTTTCCAAAATCATGTAATAAGGAAGCGTATCGGATTTCTTTAATTTGAGATTCATTAAAATGGACATCTTTAAATCGTCCAACTTGGACTCCATTTACTGACTCTGCTAGACCTACAGTGTATTGGGCAACACGAAACGAATGACCAGATGTAGTTGGGTCCCGTGATTCAATTGCGGAAACACTCGCAGTCACAAAGCCTTCAAATAATGTTTCAATGTCGTGAACCAAATTATTATTTTGTATGGCAACTGCCGCTTGTCCTGCAACTGCCATCACAAGTTCTTCAGAGTATTTATCATAATCCAAAATCGAATTCGATTTCATTTCATCTAAAGTAAGTTTGGTTTGGAAATTTTTTTTACGATTGATGAGTTGGATTACACCGACTACTTCATCATGGTGGTCTTTCATCGGAACCACCAACATTGATTTAGAGTAATAATTACTCATTCGATCAAAATCACTATTAAACTTATATTCTTCTTTCCCAGAAAGTTCATAAACATTGGGAATGTTTAATTGTTTCCCAGTAAAGGCAACATATCCCGCGATACTTTTTTTATTGATGGGGAGGATAAATTCATCACTATTCAAATCCAATGCTGAAATTTTAAAACGTAAATTTCTTGGATTACCTCTTTCATCTTTTTCCACCAAATATAAGGACCCAGAATCGGAATTCGAAATTTCACGTGCTGAATTCAAAATATCACGAAGTAGTTTTGTGAAATCTTTTTCATTGGCTAAACTAATACCAATTTTAGTTAATTTCGAAATTTCATTTGTGGATACATTGATTCGTTTTTGAAGTTCAAACTTATCAACAATCATCTGAAGGCTTGTAAATGCATTTACCAAATTTTTAATTAGGTAAACCAATGGAGCATCATCAGGCACGTTAGTAAAAAACAAATCTTCTTCTATCGACAAAGCCATATAACCAGTGTAGTCGATAGGTGCTCGAACGATGATATTGGACATTATCGTAGGATGTTCTTTTAAAAATTGATGGATTTCTTTGTGTTTTTTTTCCACCTCATAACGAGAGATGTAAAATAGGACTTTTATGATTTTTCCCTGTGAATCAAAATCAGTAGTCAATAACTCTGAAAGGGAAAGAACTTTCGTTTTTAGTTTTTTAGAATAATCGGCAATTTTACCTTCAAAAAAAGGGTCATCCGTGATGATGTATTTCGAATCCGAAGATTGGTTCACAGAAATACTATCGACAGCAAAAAATTCACTGTCGATTGTTTTTTCAAAATTTTAGTCTGACTTTGGTTTGGAGAGAAGTAGAAGCCCAAAAACTAAACTTGAAACCAAATAAAAACTCAAAAAATAAAGAACTTGGACTCCTAACAAGACATAGGGTGCATGGTTCCAGTCTTTTGGCTCTAAGACAAAAAATGGCAAAAGAATTCCGATGATGGAGGGGTATAAAAAACTAACCACTCCACGTTTCCCAGAAACAGACCAACCCAACTGATCTAAGTAGGCATAGAGACCTCTTGCCGACATTCCTAAGACGAATGACAACGGTAGACTCACGAGTAAATCTACTCCAATAACAGAAGAAAATCCAATGGTTCCCACCCACACTCCTAGTTCCGCTTCTCTCGGTAATGATTCTTTTAGAATCTGGGATACAAAGGTAAATCCTACGAGTGATGCGATACCAATGACGACAACGGAAGATAAAAACTCAATGAAACCATAATTCGTTGTTTGGGGAGAGAGTAAAAATAGAAAACAAGGTAAAAAAACAAGGATTAGGTTTTGCCCAATTCCTTCTCCTAACTTTGATTCAAGAGACTTTGGGTTTTGCCAAAACATCTCACGCAACCAAATGAATGAACCAACCGATATTGTGAATGGTAAAATCTGAGATTGGTCCTCTGGATTTAAGGTAATTTGGAAGGATTCAATCCAGTAGAAAAAAGAGGCAAAATAGAAACTCAAAAATAATAGAATGATAAAACCAATACTTCGTTTGTAGGAAAAAATTCGTTCTTCAAATACAACATGAGTAAAAAACAAAATCAAATTTGATTTTGTAAGGAGATGGAAGATTGATTCCTTTTCCCATCCAAAAATAAAAATCTCCCATTTTCGGAGTGCTCCCAAAATCAAAATGAAAAGGAGAGAGACCCCCATCCAATAGAAAACAAAAAGATTCCTTTGTTCTTTTTGATCGAAGGACTCAAGCGAATGGTATAAAAATAGCAATGAAGCGAAAAAATAAAATACGTCAATTTCAATCGAAATCATGGTTTTACCTCTTCACTGATTGTGTAAGGAAGTAAGGAATAAGGAGGTTCCCCATTTCGGTCTAGGCTTTGGAAATTATGATGGAACCCTCGGATGGATTGGTTTCCGATGAGGACAAACTTTTCTTTGCCTTTTGGTTTGAGTAGGATACTACGATTGAAAAAATACAAAACAGGATTATCTTTTAGCTCTTTACCCAAGTTTTGGAAATGAGGTTGTATTTTGTTATAGGGTTCATAAATATCAATAGAATTCGCAGCTCGTATAACAATCGTTTTATGTTTCAAACTTGGGATGGATCGATTTCTTAGAATCCAATGGTTCGGATCATTGTATTCGGATTGAAAATCACCCACTCCATCTGCGGAAAGGATTCGAATATTGGAAAATCCGTATAATTTTTCTTTTAATTCCGGTTTTACTTTTTTCAAAAAAAGTTCTACTTCCCCAGGTAATTCCCATAATACAACTTCCATTTTAGGAAAATGTTTCGCAACGGCTTGTGAAGTTATCCCTGGATACTCAGGATGGTTTAATGCAGGACCAATGTCTAAAAATACAATTTGGTTTCCTCTTTCATAAACTTTTGAATCACCAAACAATGATTTCCTAAGAATTAACATTGATTTTGATAGATAGGCATTTGGATTTAACAAATCATCGAGGATCAAATTTGTATCTTCCAAACGATTTTCATAAGTTCTTGCTCGGATTTCTTCATCTTGGGTTTGGAATAAATACCGACCGGTATAAGATCGAATGGTTTTTTCTTCTAAGTCCGAAAAAAGATTCAAATTTGGTGGAGTCCAAGTATGTGGATAAATAACTTTCCCAATTTCAAAATTGGAATTAGATGGTAATGCTTGGATTTGGCCATAAGGAGTGAATTTAACGTATTGTTTGTAATATATCTCTGATTGTTCTGGATTATTTCTTTGCGATGTTAATATACTTAAATTAAAATTGGCAAATCGATAATAGGGTTTGTCTTCAATTGAATATGTAGTTTTTGCATTTACGATCGATTCCCATACTGATTTGGCAACACTCCAATTCCCAACTTGGTATTCAGCTGCTCCATACAATAAAAGAGATTGTATGGCAATGTCAAAATTCGGAATCGAAGTTTCAAAAATTCTTTTTCGTTGTTCTCTTATCAAACTGATACAGGCTTCA
Organism: Leptospira sp. WS39.C2; assembly: GCF_040833965.1. Lineage (NCBI taxonomy): Bacteria > Pseudomonadati > Spirochaetota > Leptospiria > Leptospirales > Leptospiraceae > Leptospira > Leptospira iowaensis. Next base: position 1,248,518 of record NZ_CP162142.1, on the reverse strand, counting down.
TAACGCCCCATTTGGTAGAAAATGAGAGCCAAATTATAATCCAAATAAATATTTTGGTAAACATCTTTTAGCTTTCCTTGGATGTTTGAAAGTTCGTAAGCAGATAATTCCAATTGTGAAACATCATACAATACCAAACCATAAAAATAGGAATTTTGAATCCCAAGTGGGTCATTGGATAACCCTAATGTTTCATAGATTTTTTTTGCAGAAGTTAGGTAAAAAATTGATTCCTCTTTTTTGCCATCTAACACTAGACTTTTTCCAATTAGGGAAATTGTATCTGCATAATCTGAATGGAAAACTTGTTTTGAAGATTCTTTTTCCCGTTTGGCAGCATTTGCGTATTCTATTGCTTTTGAATACTCTGCTTTTTCAAAATAAAATTGAGCAATAGATTTTGTGATATGGGATCTTAAATAGGTTGAGATTTTTGAACTAACACCTACTTCTTTCCATATTTCTTTCAAATTTTCTTCCGATTGTTTTTCTAATCGAAAATTGTAATGTAGCCAATCTTTAAAATCTGTTTTAAAATCGATAGAAGTGAGTTTGGTTTTTCTGATTTCAATACTTTCATTCGGATTGTATTCAGAAAGTTTCACAAAATCTGACTCGGATATAATTTGTTCTTCTGGAACATAACTCCAATTTGGCATCCGTTTGGTGAGGGAATTCAAACGAATCGTTTCATTTACCAAATGTGTGAGTGAAACTTGGATGGCAGAAACAAGTGATCCACGTTCTTCATATTTAACAAATACAGATTTTCCATTCGCAGTGGATTTTGATTCCACATAACGAATCTTTGGTGTAAAACTTATCCCATTTTCTTCCCATTGGAAAGTTCCATTCAAAATGATTTCAGCTCGATTTTGTTTGGATTCGGAAAGTTCGAAATGTTTTCCTAAATATACTGCATCAGTTGTTTGTTGGAATTGGAAACTAACCATATCAAATAAGATACGAATCGTATTAGGATCTTTCATGTCCCCTTTGGTATCAAACTCTCCTAAACTAAAAAACAAAACGGTTTCAGGAGTTTCTAAGGTAATAGGAAGTGATTCCTTTTTGACGACATTTTTAATAGAATAGTATAACGGAGCGTAGGCGACCGATGCCAGAAGGATAAAAACGAGGAGGGTATTTTTTTGAAAACGTGACAAGTGACAAAATTCTAAAAGGTTTGGTTTGACCTAGTTTTATTAGAATTTTGCAGAACTCAAGGAAAAAACGGGGTTACCCCCGTTCTCCCACTAGTCTTATCGTTTGAGACCGAGGACTTCTTGGATCATCTGGTCAGATGTCACAATGGTTCTCGAATTGGCTTGGAATCCCCTTTGTGTCACGATCATATCTGTAAACTGGTCAGAAAGGTCAACGTTTGACATCTCAAGTAGACCAGCATTGATTTTTCCGCGACCTTGGCTTCCCGCTTCTCCAATGTTGGCTTCTCCTGAGTTGAGTGAGAAACTATACATTGTGTCCCCTTCTTTATTGAGACCCGCTGGGTTTGTGAAATTCGCTAGTGCCACACGCGCAAGTGGTTGGCGCACTCCATTGGAAAACACTCCAGTGACAGTTCCTGTGTTATCAATGGAAAAAGATTCCATATAACCCATTGGGTAACCATCTTGTTTCACAGCTTTGGTAGTAAAGTCAGAAGAAAATTGAGTGATACCACCCACAAGTCCTGCTTCCCCAAGGTTTAAGCTGAATTTTTGTGCAGTTGGGTTTCCTGGAATACGAAAGGAGATGTCCGCTTTTAGTTTACCTGTTGTTTGGGAATCAACTCCATCAGATACACTGATGATTTTTCCATCTGGTGTGAACGAAACTTCGAGTTCTGTATTTCCAGAAACACTTGTGTTTTCGCCACCAGTACCACTTACATCAACGGACACTTGGCTTGCATCTTCTAATTTAAAACGCATTTTCCAAACATTGTCTCGCATTTTGTAAAATTCCACACCCATTTGGCGAGTGTTTCCTAATTCATCATAAACATTAATGGATGTTACATGGCCTCTTCTTTGGCGAGGATCTGGATCATTAATGTAACGTTGGATGTCTTCTTCTGTAGCATCTGGTGGAACAGCAGCTACACTTGCATTGAGATTGGATTGAAAATCAACATTTTGAGTGGCCCGAGCTGGTTCTTTGGAATAAAGAGGAATCACGATGTCTTCAAGAGATCCTGCTGAGTTGATGTATTTGTTTCCAGATTCATCTAACCTAGAATTCCAACCTTGTACTTTAAGTCCGTTAGCTGGATTTACATAAAAACCATTTTTATCTACGTTGAATGCACCTGCACGAGTGTAAAATTGTTTGTCGCCATCTTTTACAACGAAAAACCCTTCACCAGAAACTGCTAAGTCTGTATTTTTACCTGTGGTTTGTAAGGCACCTTGTGTCATGATTTTATCAATGGCTGCAATAAGTGATCCTAAACCAACTTGTTTTGGGTTTGTTCCCCCAATCCTTTCGTTTGGTTCTGACGCGCCTTGCAATTCTTGTGAGATCATATCTTGGAACGTAACACGTTCTGTTTTAAATCCATGTGTATTAACGTTAGAGATGTTGTTACCAATAACATCCATTCTAACTTGGTGGTTTTTCAATCCGGAAACACCGGAGTAAAGTGATCTCATCATAACGTTCTGTCCTCTCTTTTTATATCGACCTTTTTCAATTAATCCTGATAAGCTTCTTGTTTTTTTAATGTATTGTTTGGAATCTCTTGTGGACGTTGTTGGAATTGAGTTTCTGATTTTAATAACTCTGGATCAGAGATTAAATTAATTTTTGAAACATCGAGCATTCGACCGTTCACACGAACATAAGTTTTGCCTTCGTTATCAAAAAGAATCGCACCTGCAATTCCTGTAACATCTTCACCTGTCACTAAATCTGGGCCTGATACGATTTTCCCAACGACCGAATAACTTTGTTTAGATTCCATTCTAGCAATACCAGATGAAATGTTTTTCATCTGTTCAAGTGATGAAAATTGTGCCATCTGTGCAATGAAGTCTTTGTCTTGCACTGGGTTTGTTGGATCTTGGTGAGAAAGTTGTGTCAAAAGGAGTTTCAGGAAATCATCCTTACCTAACTCTTTTTGTTTTTCTCTAATTTCGATTCCTTTTAACCCACTCTTTTCTTCTTTTTCTAATTGGTCCAAATGTTTGCGGATATTAAATCCTCTATCGCCTTCAAAGTATTTGGTCCTTGCTGAATTTTGTGTTGAAATATCTTGCATTCCGTCTGGCATATTGTCCTCGATTTCTAGTTATATGTTTTGTTTACGCGAAAAATTCTAATACTTTGGATTCTTGTGTTGGAGTCATTCGATCAAGGTCTAATCCCTCTTCTTTCTCCAAAACCTCCGATTTTCCTCGGTTTTTTGCAGATTCGATCAGTGTTTGGTAAAGTTCATTCTGGTTTTGTCGTTCTGCGAAATGATTGCCATCATCCCACAAATCAATCATAAGCGCTTGTAAGTCGAGACCAGATTCTTTTAAGTTATCTTTAATAGATTGAATTTCATTTTGTAAGGATTTTTGTAACTCTTCCGATTCTACTAAAATTCTACCTTCCACCTTCTCCCCATCTACTGTTACTTTTAAGGTAAGTCGGCCGTATTCTTTTGGGTTCATTATGATTTCAGCAGTTGACTTTCCATTTTGAACAATGTCAAACTTTGCTTGTTTGATGAGTTCATCCAAATTTTGTTTCAAATTGGATTCTTTTGGTTTTTCAGTTTTCTCAAGATTTTTTACTCCATCCGCTTTTGAATGGATTTTGTTTTCCACCGAATGTAGGTTAAATCCTTGTTTAGTTCCTTTGTCTTCCGAAGACCTTCCATTTTCTTCTCCCATTTTGGAAGAAGAGATTGTTTGCACTTGGTTTGCAAAATTTGATTCCAATTTTAGTTTTTCATTTTGGAATTGGCTTTTGTTTTCATTTTGTTTTTGGAATTCTTTTTCTTTCCATCCAAGAGATCGAATCATTTTATCAGAAGTCAAAGTTACATTGTTTTGATCTTTATCGACATTGGAATCAGAATGTAAGGATTCCAATTTTTGGGATTTGGAATGTTTCGATTTAGTTTCAAGTTTTCTAACTGAAGATTCACCTAGATTTTCATTTTCCAATCCACGGATCCCTTTCTCTTTTTGGAATCCAGAAGATACTAATGTCATACCATTTGGAGTGTTTTCAAGTTTTATAGACAGATTGGATAAATTTTGTTTTTGATCTTTTCCTTGAATCTCAGTTGTTACCTTTTTTTGTGCATTGGTAAACTGCAATAGATTCGTTGGTAACAATTCTTGGAGTGTTTGTTTGGAGTTGGATAAAGAATCCTTTAGATTCAATTGGCCATTATTAAAAAAACTTTCCGCCAACTTCTTTGTTTCATCTAAAAAACTTTTAGATTCCTTTAAACCATAGGAAATGTTTTTTTCAGAAGCTTTCTGTAACGAAAGTGATATTGTTTTTTCTTTTTGGTTGGTCTCATTGCTTTCATTGGCAGGAACCAAATTCTTATCAAAGAAAGATTGATTGGATAAAATACCTATACTGTATTCCAAAGCATCTTGATCTAAATCATCTTCTTCCGTAGTTTCTTCTTTAGAATCTGGTTTTGTATTTTGCTCTTTGGTTTGGTTTAGTGAATCGGAAGAGTAAGGTTTTTCCGAGTCAATTTTTGAAACGACCTCAGCTGTTGACTCATAAGTATTTTTTTCAAATTGGAGTGGATTCCACTCACTTGGTGAGTTCGGTTTTTCTGAAAACAAGCTGAATTCTCGTTCTAAAATTTCACCAAAACTTTCTCTCACCGCCAAATAGTTGTTATCGGCACCATCTTTTTGTTTGCCCTTCAATTCAGGTTGTGGAAAGGGAATTAAGTTTTGTTTGTCAACTTTTACATTCATAAGGGTGCCTTCTCCCTTAAGGATCGAACTTCCCCAGATTTCCTTGAGAGAATTATCTTCTTCCTTACTTGGTTTATGTCGGGAAACACTTTCCGATCCAAAAAAGGATTTGAAATTCCATTGACAAAAATTCACTAAATTGGAGGATGAGTTTGATTTATTGACCAAAAGGATCCGAAAATGAAAAAAACACCTCGATTCCTCCAATCTAGACCGAGTTTTTCTGTCATATTGTCCATTTTTTTAGGAATTGGGGTTGTGACTTCTCTCCTCGCAGATTCTAGTTTTCTCCATGTTTCCTTTGATCCAACTCGCGAATTATATGAAGAGATCAACAAAACTTTCTTAAAATCATGGAAAGAGAAAAAAGGGAGTGAATTTAAGATCCAACAATCGCACGGAGGATCAGGGAAACAAGCCCGAGCTGTGATTGATGGTTTGGATGCCGATGTGGTGAGCCTTGCTCTTTCTTATGACATCGATAGCATTGCCAGCAAATCTAAGTTAATTGAAACTAATTGGCAATCCAAACTCCCAAATAAAAGTACACCATACTACTCAACCATCATTTTCCTTGTTCGTAAATCGAATCCAAAAAACATCAAAAACTGGGATGATATTGTGAAACCAGGAATTTCTGTGATCACACCAAACCCTAAAACAAGTGGTGGTGCCCGTTGGAATTACTTGGCGGCTTATGGGTATGCTAAAAGAAAATTTAAGTCTGACGAAAAAGCGACTGAGTTCATCAAAGCTTTGTATCAAAATACTTCAGTGCTTGATACTGGGGCTCGCGGTTCTACCACTACATTCGTAAACCGCAAAATTGGTGATGTACTCATCACTTGGGAAAACGAAGCAAAACTAGCGTTAGATGAAGAAAAGCGGTCTGGGAAAAATAGCCTAGAAGTAATTTATCCTTCTGAATCCATCAAAGCAGAAACACCTGTTGCTGTAGTGACAAAAACGGCAAAAGAAAAAGGGAATTTAGAAAAAGCCACTGCCTATTTGGAGTTTTTATATACGAAAGAGGGACAAACCATCATCGCAAAACATTTTTTTAGACCAATTGACCCTGTAGTAGCCAAAACTTCTGCGAAAGATTTTCCCAATCTCAAATTATTTTCTCTATCCGATTTAGGGGAAACTTGGGACACTGCACAGAAAAAACATTTTGCAGATGGTGGGATCTTTGATGCCATTTACAAAACCAAATAATCAATGCCAATAGAAACACGACCGTACAAAAAAATCCATTTAGGGATCAGCTTAGGATTCACAGTTTTTTATTCTTCGGCGGTCGTTATTATCCCGTTACTTGGTCTATTCTATCATTCTCTGGGGATTGGTTTCACAGGGATATTAGAAGTATTTACAGAAGAACGCATTCGATCAGCGCTTTTTTTGAGTTTCAGTGTAGGTCTTATCTCAGCGGTTCTTAATCTTTTTATTGGATTCTTATTTGCTTGGGTTCTTGTTCGTTACGACTTTCCTTTTAAAAAAATTTTTGATACCTTAATTGATTTGCCTTTCACTTTGCCCACTGCAGTGGCAGGGATCGCTCTCACGACAATTTATTCACCAACAGGGAGTATCGGGTCTTTCTTTGAACAGTGGGGGATTAAAATTGCTTATACACCCATTGGCATTGTCATTGCCTTAGTTTTTATTGGATTCCCTTTTGTCGTACGAACTGTACAACCTGTGATCGAAGAACTACCGAAAGAGTTAGAAGAAAGTGCACGTTGCCTCGGGGCCACACCTTTCCAAACATTTTGGCGAGTTTTACTTCCTGAACTTTGGCCGTCACTACTTGCAGGAACGGGTATGGCTTTTGCTCGTAGTATCGGTGAATATGGATCGGTTGTATTTATTTCAGGGAACTTACCAGGGAAAACAGAAATCCTTCCCCTTCTCATCGTCACCAAACTAGAACAATACGAGTTTGAAAAAGCAACATCCATCGCACTTGTAATGTTACTCACTTCTTTTTTCTTTATGTTCCTGATTAATTTTTTCCAAGAACGGGCTTCTAAAAAACTCACATGAAATCAAAACTTTTGCCCATTTTCCTAGTCTTACTCGCTTACGCCTTGTTTGGTTTACTCTTAATTTTGCCCATTTATACAGTATTTACGGAAGCTTTCTCGGAAGGTTGGGAAAAATATTATGATTCTATCACGAGTGAATATGCAATTTTTGCAATTGGCCTTACCGTTAAAGTTTCCATTGTATCTGTTATTCTAAATACGTTTTTTGGGATCACAGCTGCCTTTACCATTACAAGATTTACCTTCCCTGGGAAAAACCTTCTCATCACCATCATAGATTCGCCTTTTGCCGTTTCTCCTGTTGTTTCTGGTCTCATCTTTTTATTGTTATTTGGGAGACAAGGTGCATTTGGTGAGTTTTTAGCAGAACACAATCTCAAAATTGTTTTTAATACACCTGGACTTATTTTGGCTACTGTGTTTATCACTTTCCCTTTTGTGGCGAGGGAACTCATCCCTCTTATGCAAAGCCAAGGCCGTGAAGAAGAAGAAGCAGGCCTTTTGCTTGGCGCAAGTTTTGGAAAATTACTAGTTCGAATTATTTTACCAAACATCAAATGGGGATTGTTATACGGGATTATTCTATGTAATGCGAGGGCCATGGGAGAGTTTGGTGCAGTGTCAGTTCTCAGTGGTCATATCCGTGGCAAAACAACAACCCTTCCTTTATACATTGAAATGTTATACAATGAATTTGATTCTGTTGGTGCCTTTGCTTGTGCCACCTTACTTGTGTTTTTATCACTCCTCACTTTAATCTTCAAATTGATTTTGGAAAAACGAACCGAGAGATCCTAATATGCCAATTGAAATACAAAATGTCCATAAAACCTTCGGGTCGTTTACTGCTTTAAAAGATGTTTCTTTAACCATTCCAGATGGAGAACTTGTGGCTTTACTTGGTCCATCTGGATCTGGGAAAACCACCTTACTTCGTATCATCGCTGGTCTCGAAGATCCAAGTTCTGGAACTGTTAGTTTTATTGGTGACCAATTGTCTTCCTCCAAAATCCAAAAAGGAGAAGTAGGTTTTGTATTCCAACACTACGCACTTTTTCGCCACATGACCATAGCCGAAAACATTGCTTTCGGTTTGGAAGTTCGACCCAAGGCGACTAGGCCATCCAAAAAAGAAATCCAGGAAAAAATTGCAAAACTCCTCACTCTCATCCAACTAGAAAAATTCCACAACCGTTACCCCCATGAACTTTCTGGTGGGCAAAGGCAAAGGGTTGCTCTTGCACGAGCCCTTGCCATTGAACCAAAATTCCTTTTACTCGATGAACCTTTTGGAGCACTTGATGCCAAGGTAAGAAAGGAACTTCGGAATTGGTTGCGAAGGCTCCATGATGAAATCCATATCACAAGTGTATTTGTTACCCATGACCAAGAAGAAGCACTCGAAGTGAGTGACCGGATTGTGATCTTAAACCAAGGACAACTCGAACAAGTAGGAAGCCCTGACGAAGTTTATAACAAACCAAAATCACCCTTCGTCTTTCATTTCTTAGGTGATGTGAACCTCTTCCATGGAAGGATCGAAGAAGGGAAAACAAAAATTGGAAACCTAGCTCTTGAATCTTCGGAACATGAGAACATCAAGGAATCGGATGCCGTTGCTTATGTCCGTCCTTATGATGTAGAAATTGTCAGAGAAAAAGAACAAGGGATAGCCGCTGAAATCCAATACATCCATTCAACGGGCCGAAATGTCCGAGTGGAACTAAAACGAGTGGACACAGGCACCCTCATAGAGTCGGTTCTCGAACAAGAAACGTATAAATACTTAAATTTGCTACCAGGTGAGACCGTTTACCTGCGGATCAAAAAGGCAAAAGTTTACGTAGAAGACTTCTCTATCTAATAATTTCCGCTAATATACTTTACAAATCGTCCAATATACAAAACATTGGATGCTAGGACGGGAGAATTATGGGAAATTTGGAAGTTTTGACAGAATCTTATAACAACCTTTCGCTTGTTGAAGGCTTAAAACGGTTAAGTGCCGATTTCCCTGGCAAAGTTGTGTTCACCACGAGTTTTGGTTTGGAAGACCAAGCCATCACCCATGCCATTTTAAGTGAAAATATTCCCATCCGCATTGCCACTTTGGATACGGGCCGCCTTTTCCAAGAGACTTATGATGTCTGGCAAAAAACAAACATCCGTTATGGGGCAAAAATTGAAGCATATTTTCCAAACGCCAAGGAGATCCAAAGTTTTGTGGACCTCAATGGACCGAATGCTTTCTACGATTCTTTAGAGTTACGAAAAGAATGTTGCCGTATCCGCAAATTGGTTCCGCTTGATTCTATTTTAAATGGAATGGAAGTTTGGGTGACAGGCCTGCGAAAAGACCAATCCGGATTTCGCACCGAGATGTCCTTATTTGAATCGGACCCTGGAAGAAATTTATTTAAATACCAACCCATCCTCGAATGGAGTTTCGAAGATACTTGGAAATACATCCGAGAACATAATATCCCCTATAATGTGTTACACGACAAAGGATTTCCAAGTATTGGTTGTGCACCTTGTACTCGTGCCGTTGAACCTGGCGAAGATTTTCGTGCAGGAAGATGGTGGTGGGAACAAGAATCAAAAAAAGAATGTGGTTTACATTGGGTAGATGGAAAACTCACACCAAAAAAAGGACAATAGATCATGACAAGTACCCATCGACTTTCTCATTTAGACCAGTTAGAATCAGAAGCCATTTACATCTTAAGAGAAGTGGCGGCGCAATTTGAAAGACCTGCCCTATTATTTTCTGGTGGTAAAGATTCAATTTGTCTCGTCCACCTTGCATTAAAAGCATTTCGCCCAGGTAAGTTTCCATTTCCTCTCGTTCATATAGATACAGGGCATAACTTTGATGAGGCGCTCCGGTTCCGCGATAACCTTGCAGAAAAAATTGGTGAGAAATTAATCGTACGTTATGTACAAGATTCTATCGACCAAGGGAAAGCAGTTGAAGAAAAGGGAAAGTTCCCTAGTCGTAATGCCATCCAAGCAGTGACCTTACTTGATACCATTGCTGAGTTTAAATTTGATGCTTGTATCGGTGGGGCTCGTAGGGATGAAGAAAAAGCAAGAGCTAAGGAAAGAATTTTTTCTGTTAGAGATGAATTTGGATCTTGGGATCCTAAACTCCAACGCCCAGAACTTTGGAATATATATAATGGAAAAATCCATATCGGAGAAAACGTAAGAGTATTCCCAATCAGCAATTGGACTGAATTAGATGTTTGGGAATACATCCGAAAAGAAAAAATCGATCTTCCTTCTTTGTATTTCTCTCACCAAAGAGAAATTGTTTGGCGAGAGGAATTGGTATTCCCTGTCTCAAAATTTATCAGTTTAGACAATACGGACAAAGTGGAAACAAGAACTGTTCGTTTTCGTACGGTTGGTGATATGACATGCACCGCAGCCGTGGAATCAGAAGCGAATTCAGTGGATGATATCATCCGCGAAATCCAAATTTCACGCACCACAGAAAGGGGTTCCCGTTTGGATGACAAACGTTCGGAAGCAGCTATGGAAGACAGAAAAAAAGGCGGGTATTTTTAATGGACATTTTACGTTTTATCACTGCTGGAAGTGTGGACGATGGAAAATCAACTCTCATCGGACGATTGTTATACGATAGTAAATCAATTTTCCAAGACCAATTGGAAGCGATTGAACGAGCAGGCCAAGTGAATGGCCAAATCAACCTTGCCCTTTTGACTGACGGCCTAAAAGCAGAACGAGAACAAGGGATCACGATTGATGTAGCATACAAATATTTTTCCACACCCAAACGAAAATTCATTATCGCTGATGCTCCAGGCCACGTTCAGTATACACGAAATATGGTGACAGGAGCTTCGAATTCAGATCTTGCCATCATCCTCATTGATGCAAGAAAAGGTGTCATTGAACAAACCTATCGACACTCATACATAGTATCCTTATTACGATTACCTTATGTAGTTGTTTGTGTGAACAAAATGGATCTCGTGGATTTTTCCGAAGAAGTTTTCTTAAACATCCAAAAACAATATTTAGAATTTGCTAAAGACTTGGATTTAAAATCCATCCACTTCCTACCGATCTCTGCCTTAAACGGAGACAATGTTGTCGAACCTTCAAATTCGATGCCATGGTGGAAAGGAAAGTCTTTACTCAACTTCTTAGAAGAAATTGAAATCCATACCGAAGAAGAATCCCCTGCTCCAAGATTCCCTGTCCAAAATGTGATTCGCCCCCAAACACCTGAATACCATGATTACAGAGGTTATGCGGGCCAAATCCGAAGTGGGCTTTTTACGGTAGGTGATTCCATAACTGTATTACCAAGTGGTCTCACTTCCAAAATCAAAGCCATCGATAGTTATGATGGTCCACTTAACACTGCTTATTCCCCAATGTCTGTAACCATCCGATTGGAAGATGAAATTGATGTGAGCCGCGGTGATATGCTCGTTGTCACAGGTAAAGAACCAGTGGTTACCCAAGACCTCGAAGCTCATATTTGTTGGATGGACCAAAAGGTTATGGCACCAGGTTCAAAATACCTACTCCGCCAAACCACAAACGCCGTAAAAGTTTCAGTTCGTTCCCTCGAATATAGAGTGGAAACAAGCACACATGAAAAAACGGAACAACCGAACCTTGGTTTGAATGAAATTGGAAAGGTGACCCTACGCGCGGCAAAACCTGTCGCTTATGACCCTTATTCCAAAATCAGAGGTACAGGGAGTTTTATCCTAGTTGATGAAGGAACCAACCAAACTGTTGCAGCAGGGATGTTATTGTAGAATATTTATCCAATATAACGGATTTTTTCTTGACTTAGATAGGTTCGTTTCGTTAAGCTGGTGGTATTATGAGCCAACCAATTGCTACTCAAACAAAGTGGATCCGCAAAACATTCATCGGAGACTCAAAACTTCCCATTGTTTATGAACCTGCTGAAGAAAGAACTTTGGATGAGTTCATCGATTGGTTTCAAATCCATGAGTCAGAGTGGCGAGAAGATTTAAAAACCTATGGAGCGATTCTTTTTCGAGGGTTTCCAGTTCACGAGGCCTCTGACTTCCAATCAATTTTGTTTTCCACAAACGAAAAACATTTGGGGGAGTTTTACCTAGGCACTTCCCCTCGCGATGAAGTTTTGAAACATGTATTCACGGCAAGTGAACTTCCCCCTCATTACCCCATCATGCAACATGCAGAAATGAGTTTTCTCGATAATCCACCGAAGTTTTTATTTTTTTATGCAGAAAAAGCTTCTGCCTTTGGAGGTGAAACTCCTTTAACAGATCTTAGGTTAGTCTACCAAAACATAGATCCCAAAATCAAAGAAAAAATCGAAAGATATGGAATACGATACCGTAGGCGTTATGATGGTCCATCCTCGCAAAAAAGATTTTCTATCTGGAAAACCAAACGTTGGGATGAAATGTTCGGAACGACAAACTTGGATGAGGTGAAACAAATTGCAGAAAAAAATCGGTTCGAATTAGAATGGTCTACAGTGGATTCACTCACCATCACAAATCAACAATCTGGATTTCGAACCCATCCCATCGCAAATACAATTGCTTGGCACAATCATGCACAAACTTTTCATTACCAAGCTGGTGTTACAGAAACATGGAAAATTTTCAAACACCAAAAAACACTTCGTTCCTTGGGTGTAGCTTTGCTACTAACAGTGCTCACAGGATTGAAAAGAGTATTAGGACCCAATTCGCATGACGTTCATGTCATGTATGGGAACGGAGAAGAGATTTCACCCAAGGAAATGAAATCCATAACGAATGTATTTTGGAATCATTTAGTGGCGATACCTTGGCAAACAGGAGATGTTCTTTTCATTGATAACTTTTCTGTCTCTCATGGTAGGTTACCATATACAGGACCAAGGCGAATCCTTGTGGGTTGGGCAGATTGATTAAATCTTCGAGTTTGAGAATTTTTACATGATGGCACCTGAAAACAGGTGCCTAATTTCTAATTAGAAACTCTACAATTACTTCAAAATACCGATTCGATTGGTATAATCGCCAAAGGACTCGCTCCCATTTCTTTCTTTAGCAAATTTACCAAAAAGTTCATCTAATTCTTGTAAGATGGCCGACTCATCCAAGTCTTCCTTGTATTTTTGATTGAGTCGATACCCTTCCGCATCTGCCCCCAAATGAAGATTGTATTTCCCGTAAGATGTTCCCACAAGGCCAATCTCGGAAATATAAGGCCTTGCACAACCATTCGGGCAACCTGTCATTCGGATGGAGATAGGTTCTTCTGCCAAACCATGTTTAGAAAGGATTGGTTCAATTTTATCGATAAGACTTGGCAAATACCTTTGTGCTTCAGCAAGTGCAAGCGAACAAGTGTTCAATGCCACGCAAGCAATTGAATTTTTTCGAATAGGAGAAACTTCCCCCGTTTTTCTATGAACACCAAACTTCACTAAAATAGATTCAATGAGATCTTTATCTTTCGGAAAAATATCAGATAAAATCAAGTTTTGGTTACATGTGAAGCGAAATGTAGCACGTCTAGTTTTAGAAACTTCAAGAAGGGCTGTTTTTAAATTATAACCATGTTCATCACACACTCGGCCATTTTCCACAAAAACAGTATAATGCCAGTTACCCGCTGCATCTTGTTTCCAACCAAAATCATCTGATCTCTGAGTGAATTGGAAATCCTTTGCCGGTTCAAAACTGATTCCTGCACGTTTTTCCACTTCTCGTTTGTAAAATTCAACACCTAACCGGTCCAAGGTATATTTCAAACGAGATAGTTTTCTGTCCTCACGATTTCCAAAATCTCTTTGCACAGTCACAATCTCATAAACAACTTTTAAGATGTCTTTTTTGGGAATAAAACCAAAAACGGTTCCCACTCGTGGGTAAGTATCTGGATTTCCATGAGTGGTTCCAAGTCCTCCTCCCACAGCAATATTAAATCCTAATAATTGTCCATTTTCAATGATGGCAATAAGTCCAATGTCATTTGTAAAAAGATCTACATCGTTATATGGTGGGATTGCAATTGCAATTTTAAACTTACGAGGGAGATAAACATCTTTATACAAAGGATCTTCTGGTTCTTCTTTTTCAGCCAAAAGATTTTCATCTAACCATATTTCGTAATAAGCTCTGGTTTTTGGGAGTAAAGAACGACTGATCTCACCTGCATACCCAAACACTTCTTTGTGTAAAGGACTCGCAGCTGGATTGGAAGTACAAGTGACGTTACGATTCACATCTCCGCAGGCAGCAATGGAATCCAAAAACACAGAATCAAAGGCTTTGATTGTTGGTTTGATTTTGGATTTTAAAATTCCATGGAGTTGGACAGTTTGTCTTGTTGTGATTTTGATTGTACCAGTGGAATTTTCACCTGCAACATTATGCAGTGCTTCCCAATGGACTGGCCCAATCATACCACCAGGTATCCTTAAACGGATCATAAAGGAATACAATCGTTCTAGTTTCTTTAACGCTCGTTCGTCCCTTCTGTCCCTGTCATCTTGTTGGTACATACCATGAAATTTTAATAATAATTGGTCATCAGAACGTAATGAACCAGTATGTTCATCCTTCAAACTATCTGTAAGTGTTCCCCGAAGGCCACGACTCAGTCTTTTTACTTTTTCTGCGAGTGTTTCTTTTTTAGTTTCTGCCATGATTTCCTCAGTAAACGTCCTTGATGTAACGGCCAGACTCTTCTAATTCTTTTAAGTAATCAGAAGCATCTTTTCCAGTGTCAAAAGTTCTTTCTGTTAGTATTTCAATTAATTTGCGATCAACATCCTTACTCATAGGATCTTTGGACCCACAAAGGTAAATGATGGCACCGTTTTCAATCCACTTCAAAAGTTCTAAAGCATTTTCACCCATACGGTCTTGCACATATACTTTTTGTTTGGTGTCACGGGAAAATGCTGTATTCAATTTATGTAATACGCCTGTATCCATTAATTCCAATAATTCTGTTTGGTAATAAAAATCGGAGACAAAGTTTCTTTCTCCAAAGAATAACCAATTTTTCCCATTTCCACCAGACTGTTCCCTTTCGAATAAAAAACTACGAAACGGGGCAATGCCTGTTCCTGGTCCAATCATGATGATATCGGTATCAGGACTCGGCAATCGAAAGGAATTGTTCCTTTGGATGAAAAAAGGAACTGTATCACCTTCTTGCAAAGTAGCTAAAAACCCAGAACAAAAACCTGTTTTTAAACCAGTAAATGTTTCGATTTCCACCTCAGCAACCGTTAGGTGGACTTCTTCTTCTCCATGAGCGGAAGGGCTTGAGGCAATGGAATAATAACGAGGAACAATTGGCTCCAATATATCAACAAAGGATTGAACTTCCAGTTTTGTTTCTGGAGGGTAAAGCGTTAACAAAACATCCAAGTCCAATTTGCCTGAAGGGATTTCTTTTTTGGAAAGAGTCACGTATTTTTGGATCACACGGTCAGGTAAAAAACGAATGGAAACTTTTTTCCGCAACAAATCAAACAACATCCAAGTTTCACCTTTGTAAGTGACCCTTGTCTCTCTGTCTGTTTGTAACAAACCCAAAATACGATTCACTTCTTCTTCACGGTTGTATGCTAAAAATCCAGCGCTATCACCTGGTAAATAGTCTATTGGTTGAGAAGATTTGATTTCAATATGCCTTGTAGATTTAGAGGAACCTATATCGTTTAACACGAGATTTGTGACAACTGTTCCTTCATACACTACCTTACCACCAGAACTTGGTTTTGTCGCAGTAGGTTGTTGTCCTTTTGATACTTGTGTTGTCGCAGTTTTTGATATTGTATTTAATTTTGAAATGAGTTCAGCCATCCAAGGTTTGGATACAATTTCAAAATCCACATCACATTTTCCCAATTCATGGATTCGTTCTGCACCGAGTTTTTGGAGCATAGAATCAACATCAATCCCCGTTTGGCAAAAAAGAGGATAACTTGTATCACCAAGCCCGAGGACAGCAAATTTAACTTTGGATAAGGAATCTTTTGTTTCTGATAAAATTTGGATGAATGGTTTTGCTGCTTGCGGAGGTTCGCCGTCCCCATGTGTGGAAACAATGACGAACAAATACTCTTCTTCTTTTAAGTCTTTTGCTTTGTAAGTATCTGTACTTTTTAATTTTGCTTGGACACCTAGCTCTTTTAGTTTTTTGATCAGTTCGGTTCCCAGTTTTTTGGAATTCCCAGTCTCAGTCCCATATACAACACTGCATTGGATCGGAGCGGCTTTTAAATTCCCATGAGAAGGATCATTCGAGGAGATACTCACAGGTGGGCTCAAGGATACATCCACACTCCCCCCAATGCTCGCTTGGGTGAGGGCAGAAAGGTATCCCGACATCCACACCCATTCATCTTTCGTGGATTCTTTTAGTAATTGTAAAAATCGATTGCGCTTGTCATCGGATAACATAAAAACCTATGCTTGTGTTGGATTCCAGTAAAACATCCAAAAAGTCTTATAAATTGAATCTTTTCCTAAGGTTAGAGACGAGTAAACTAAAAAAATGGAGATTTTGTAGAAATAATTAGGCAATCACTTGACTATTTCTAGCAAGATTGCAAGGTATAACAGATATGTCCTCCAATAAGACAGAACAAGGATTTGTGAGTTTTGTGAGTGGTGGCCCAGGTCCCATTGACCTTTTGACCCTCCGTGGCAAATCTCGGATCGAATCTGCAGATGCCATTCTTTACGACGCTTTGCTCGATCCTAGTTTTTTAGAAATTTTCCCTGAGTCAGCCCAAATCCTCTATGTGGGCAAACGGGCAAAAGAACACTACCGCACTCAAGACGAGATCAACTCTCTACTTGTCAATTTGGCAAAAGAAGGGAAAAAAGTGGTCCGACTGAAAGGGGGAGATGCCTCCATTTTTGGAAGGTTGTCAGAAGAAATCCAAAGTTTAAAGGAAGTTTCCATTCCCTTTGAAGTGATCCCCGGTGTGAGTTCTGTAACTTCAGGTGCCGCTGAAATGGGAATTTCTCTCACCGTGCGAGGTGTAGCCCGCCAAATCATTATCCTTGATGGACATACAATTTTAGAAGAAGAAAGAAGTTGGATTGGAATGGAGAATTTCCCTGGCACCATCGTCATCCTGATGGGAAGCCAAAAAACAAAGGAACTTGCAGAACGTCTCATTAAAAAAGGAATCCTTCCGACAACTCCTATTGTCCTATTAGAAAATGCAGGGAGTCCTAACGCCACTTATTCTGCATCCACTCTCGCAAAAACGATGTTAGATGGAATCGAAAAAAAAACAAAAGGCCCTGGCATCTTATATGTAGGTGAAGTGGTTCGTCCTTTTTTACAAAAAGAAACATCCTTACAAAAATTGAATTTCCATCCTTCCACATTTTTGGACTCATTCGAATGAGTTTCAAAAAGTATCCGATTTTTCTAAATTTAGAAGAGAGGAAAATTCTCATCGTAGGTGGAGGGAATGCTTGTTTGGAAAAATTACTAGGACTTGAACATACTGGAGCAAATATTCAAATCATCTCTCTTACTTATAGTGAAGAAGTGTTGGATTTTTTAAAAAAATACCCAAACATCAGAACAGAAACGAGAGCCGTTACAGAAGAAGATCTAAATAATAGAGATATTATTTTTTTAGCAACAAGTGATCCAATTACAAACAAAGAATATCGTTCCCTTGCCAAAAATAAAGGGATATTGGTGAATTCAGTGGATGATCCAAAAAATTGTGATTTTTATTCATCTTCCACAGTAACTGTTGGCCCAATTCAATTTGCCATTTCCACCGATGGGATGTTTGCTGGTGTGTCTTCCACCTTACGAAAACTTTTTGAAGAAGTTTTACCAGAAGAAGACCACGAATTATTAGAAACCATTTTTGTCATGAGAAGGAATCTAAAGGAACTTCTTCCAAACCAAGAAAAAAGACGAACCGTCTTAAAAGAAATCATCCAAAAATTAAATTCGGAATACTTTCATAAACCGTAATCCTTATTCAGGATAAATCTGAACTACGGTTAACGGATGTTCGCTTGCCCATACAGAATGTAAAGGGATGTTCACAATCATTTTTTGATCACTGTCCAAACGAACTGTCCATTCCCCCGCTGTCCTTGGATCTAAAAATTTTACTTTTTTAATTGGAAAAGGGAACTGTATTTCAAATTGGATGAATTCCATTAGGGTGTTGAAACGTAGTAAGTCATCCCGTAATTTGGCTTCGGATAAAATGGAACTAATTTCATCCTGACTGATTTCCAAAGCCGCCAAGAGAGGTGAAGTTTTACTGGTATCTATGGCAAGTTGGATCTCGTTTGTCTCATCCTCTGTGAATTGGATGAAACGAAAGCCAGGTGGAGACATCTGCGTATAGTTCCCAAATTGGTAAGACCTTTCTTTGAGAGTGATTGTCACCTCACCTATTTCCTTTAGCCCCGATCCTAAAAAACTACCACGTTGTTTTTTTGTGATCTTTTTTTGGTAGATGACTAAATCCCCAGAGAGATCAGGTTTTATCTTTATTTTGATATTCCCACCAGCGCAGGCACAAAACAATAGGCAGAATAATAAGGTTTGTGGTATCCGTTTCATATCGTCATAAGAACCAATAGGACGATGAAATTTGAACTAAAAAAATGATATATCCGAAACAGTTTCACGGAAAAACGAGAGATATCTCTCTTGAAGCGCATTATTACCATCGTTTTTCCAACGAAATTGAAATCCCATGTAATATTTACTATTCTCTAACCCTAATCACACCTGATGTCCCTATGCGCGAGATTGACTTCCTTGTTGTTTCCCCTTATGGAGTGATCACGATTGAATTAAAAAATGGGAAGTGGAGGCAAAAAAAAGGTATATGGGAATTTTATAATGTACGTGGAAGGGAATGGGAACCCGTAGAAGGAAAATCATATAAAAACCCAATTGAACAAGTAACCACTCAAAGAGAAATCATAAGAGAGTTTTTCAAAAACCACAACCAACTTGTAGATTTATTTCCTAAGGAATATTATGATAGTGCCATTTTCTTTTTAAAAAACGAAAGAAAAGAATTCCACCTTCCCAACGACCAAAACTTATTTGTATTTGGTGGAAAAGAAGTGGGAGACGAGACAAATCTCAACTCCGTTTTAGAATCAATTTTGTACCGAAACGGAAGAGAACCATTACCCGATTCAGTTTTGGCAAAAGCCCATGAAATCATCAAAAAAAATCTCAACTTCTTCCAAACCTTTCGTTCACACAAAGAAAAAGAAGAAGAGAATCTTTTGTTTTTCACAAAAGAACAGTTTTCCCTTGTCCAAGGAATTTCCAAATATTCACATAATTTAATATACGGAAGCCCTGGTTCTGGTAAATCCATTTTGTGCGGAGAACTTGCGTTACAATATGCGAGAAAAGGAAAAAAAGTTTTATTATGGCAAGGGGCTAAGGCCTTATATGAAATTTGGAAGGAAGAACTTTCCCAAATCCCAGAAAAAAACAATATCGAACTGATTTCTCACTTCAAAGAAATCAACCACAACCATATAGATATACTCATCGCTGATGGAATCGAAGAGTTTCTATCGGAACTCTCTGAATCTGAAATTTTATTATACCTATCCAAATTGTTTTGGGAAAAAAAGGAATGGGTCCTATTTGTTTCCAGGAGATTGAAATATAAATCCATTCCCTTTTTGGAATATGTACAATCCTTACCCATTCATGTTTGGGACATCAAAAGAAACATTCGTAATTCACCAGAAATTGTTTCCTTTGCCAATGCCCTACTCGATGATTTTTCAGAGTCACCAGTGCAGAACAATTTATCGGATATCCAATTCATCAAAAACGATGAGGATCTAACAGACCAAATACGTTGGTGTTATGGGTATGCTAAAAAAGTATTAGAAATTGAAAATGATGAAATTGTAGTTTTGTACAAATCACTAGAAGTTATGGAACAAAGTGGATTAAAACAATTTTTAGTCGAAAACGAAATGCGCCACTATTCTTATAATGATTTTGCTGGGATGGAAGAAACCTGCGGGATTTTAATAGGTTTTGAGAATTGGCACTTAACAGAAACTAAAACAATATTGGCAGAAACCATCTTAAAAATCAGAAGTTTGGTTTGTGTTTTTTATCCACCAAACGAAGAACAGGTGATCCAAGACATTCTAAAAAAAAGTGACTCTGGCCCATAAGCCGGATTCTGTTTTAGGCGATCATTTATCTAATGCTCTCTACCCACAACCTGGCGGGACAGGCTCATAACGGTTGTTTACTTGAGATTGCACATCGGAGGGTTTACCAAGCCTTTGTTTTTACAAACAAAGCGGTGGGCTCTTACCCCACCCTTTCACCCTTACCTACCGGAGTAGGCGGTTTCCTTTCTGTTGCACTTTCCGTCCCTTCCTTCCTATTTCTAGAAAGAAAAAGCCCAAGCATTACTTGGTCCGATTGTCCCCTAGTGTCCGGACTTTCCTCCCCTTTCCTTCCAGAAGGAAGAAAAAAGGCGATCGCTCGGCCAGAGTCATTTTCATAGAATATGGCTCCCCGAGGCCGTCGAGGAGTATTTCCATGTTTTGGCACAATTTATGCAATCTGTTTGATGAATTGAAAACAACAAGGTACCAACGTATGAAGTCCTACCATTTCGCTCTTTTTTTCATCATTTCTCTTGGATTGTGGGCAGACCCAATTTTGGACGAATCCGTAGAAGGGATCCTAAACCACACACGCCTTTCTCGGATCCCAACGGTGATTAGCCTCTTAGAAGAACGTTCACATGAAAAAATCCTTACTGGGGATTACCTTTCAGCAAAAGAAGATTTAAAAAAAGCCATTCTCCTCAAACAATCCATTGGTATGAAAGAGTCAGAAGGAAATGCCCAATTATTATTCCAAATGGCAGACTTAGAAACAAAACTTGGACATAGTTGTGAAGCCTTACATTATACAGCTCTTGCCAAACAAATTGTAAGGAAAGTAAGTATTCGGCAAGAACTCACCCAAGTTTCCATCAAACAAGGGCAAGGTGGAGGAAAGTGGGAAACTTGTGAAGAAGTTTCCTGGTTACAAGACTAATCAATTCCTATGGTAGTGTATGCCACTACCAAAGTTTATGTTCCGATTGATTTTCCTTATTCTCCTTTTTGGAATTTAAGAGAAGCAGAGTTTACACAATACCGAAGCCCTGTTGGTTTCGGACCATCTGGAAAAACATGCCCCAAGTGTGCTCCGCAATTTTGACACATGATTTCTGTCCTCACCATTCCATGAGTTTTGTCGGTTTCAGTAGCAATCACTTCCGCACGGACTGGTTCGTAATAACTAGGCCAACCACTGCCTGAATCGTATTTAGAATCAGAAGAAAACAAGGTTTCCCCACAACAGACACATAAATACGTTCCCTTTTCTTTATGTGCATAGTATTCACCAGTAAACGGCCGTTCGGTGCCCTTTTCCCTTGTCACTTGGTATTGTAAGGGTGTGAGTGTTTCTTTCCAGTTTTTGTTTTCCATTACGTTTTAGACCTCTTTTAATTGAGATTAAGTATCAATATCACATTTATTTTTTTTAGGAACTGACAATCTTGTGACAGTTACAAGGATGTATTTGATAGAATAATAATATGTGGTCAAACCTGATTCTACTCCATTCAACTGATCCCATCACCAAAACTTTAGACGATTCTCGTTTAGAGGTTTGGAAGACTTGTCAGAGGACACTTGTTTTCACTGACAAAAGGATCTTTCCAATGGAAGAAGGAAAAGAAAGATTATTTGATGGTTGGGAAGTCTTCCATGGATTTGATGCCTACCGATTTTTATTAGAAGTGGTCTCGGGTTTACGTTCAAAACTCTTCGGTGAATCCGAAATCCAAGCCCAATTCCGCGACCGATTCCGTGAAGAAAACACTTGTGGATCAAACTTTGCCACCTCCTTACTTCGTTTGCGAGACCAAATTTTAGAACAAACTAAACAAATCAGATCCAAGTATTTAACAGGGATTGGTAGGCAAACGTATGGAAGTGTTTGTGAATCTTATTTGCATAACCACAAAGAAGTCACTCTACTTGGAACTGGAAAACTTGTAGATTCCATTTTACCATATTTAATTTCCAAACATAAACAAGTTCGTGTGATCGGCAGAAACCAAAATCGATTGGATGAACTTAGTCAATTGTATCCTATCACCACTTACCACTGGGAAGACTACAAACCAGGTAAGGAAGCCATTGTCATTGCTTCTAGTTTTTTACCATATAACTGGAATGAGATGATCCAAAATTCTTCCCTCATTCTCGATTTTAGAGAACATACTGAAGGCAGTCATGGATACAATCATTATATCCCTCTTTCTCAAATCCTAAATGACCTACAAGAAACTGACGAACAAATCCAAAATGTAAAAATGGATTTACAATACTTTCTTACAGAACTCACAAGGGAACGGGAGGAAGAACAAATACATATCTTAAATGGATGGGAAGATTTACTTGTCTAAACCAATCAAAATCGGAGGAAGGTCCTCCCTACTTTCTCGCATTCAAGTCCACACTGTCACCTATGCTCTTAAAGAAAAAAACAAAGACTTACAATTTGATACAGTCTTTCGTGAATCCACTGGCGATAAAGACTTAACGACTCCCCTTTGGCAATTTGCCGGGCAAGGAATCTTTACAAAGGATTTGCAAGAAGATTTACTCAACCACAAAATTGATATCGTTGTACATTCTTTTAAGGATATGGATCTTAAGGAAAGAAAAGATACAACTCTGATACCGATTTTACCAAGAGAAGATATAAGGGATGTACTTCTCTTCAAAAAAAACAAATGGATCAATCTTCCGAATGAAATAACGATTTTGACTTCTTCTCCAAGAAGAGAATATCATATTAAAGAATTTTTAAAGAACTACTTTCCTTCACCCATTAGTCAATTCGAAGTCAAAATTGAATCGGTTCGTGGGAATATACAAACAAGGCTTAGAAAGTATTTAGACCATGAATCTGGTGGGATATTGGTTGCAAAAGCGGCCTTAGACCGAATTTTAAACTTTGAAGACAAAGAAAACCTTTTACCAGAACTAAAAGAGATCAAACAACTGATTAGAGATACATTAAACGTATCTCTTTTTATGGTTTTACCATCTTCCATTTTTCCAAGTGCTCCCGCACAAGGTGCGTTATGTGCTGAAATAAGAAAAGAAGACAAACACTTAGAATTGCTTTTACAAAATATTTCTGATCCCGAATCAAAACTCACTTCAGAAGAAGAGAGAAAAATTTTGTCTCAATATGGTGGAGGTTGCCATCAAAAAATTGGGATTTCAGTCTTACAAAGGGATTATGGGAAAATTACCTTCGTACGTGGGATCACTGAAGATGGAAAAATCCTTCATACAAAAGAACTTTCAGAAAGTCCAAATCTTATTTTCTCAAAAGAGGAAGTTTGGCCACCTAATGCTAAAATGGCGGCAAGACAAAGGGAAAGGCTTACCTATTCTATCCCCAAGGATGTGGATGTATTTGTTTCTCGCGGTTATGCATTCCCTTTAGATTTGTCTGTAAACCCAAGTAACCAAATCCTATGGTCCGCTGGCCTTTCTACGTGGAAGGATCTTGCACTCAGAGGGTTTTGGGTGAATGGTACTTGTGATGGTCTAGGTGAAAGTGAACCACCTGAAATCGAATCCATCTTAGGCAGAAAAACAAAGTTTGTAAAACTCACACATGTGGATTCGGATAAACATTCCAGTGTTTATCCAGTGATCCCAACATACTTTGTCTCTGCTCCCGAAATTCCCATCCCTTTTGATCCATCGAAAGTCAAAGCAGCTTACTGGAGGAGTGGATCTGAATTTGACATAGTCACAAAACGATTCCCTGATCTTCTAAATGTCATTCATTTTGTTGGACCTGGTTCCACATTTCGCAAAATTAAACATGCGCTAGGTGAAGAAGGATCTAAAAACAAAATTTTTGTATCATTATCTTTTGAATCTTGGGTGGAAAGGTATATCAAACCATGAAAAAACACACTCTTCGTTTACGTTCAAACAAATTCCTTCGCCATTTAAGTGAGTCAGGTTCTTTAAATGCAAACAAAATGATCCAACCTCTTTTTTTAGTGGAAGGGCTTACTGAAAAAGAACCTATCAAAGGTTTGCCGGATGTGTATCGGGAAACAAACAAATCGATTTACACACAAATCGAATCTGATTTAAAAGCAGGTGTTTCCCAATTTTTACTTTTTATGGTGCCTAGTGCTAAATCGGACACCAGTTTTTCCAAAGAGTTTTACCAATCCAATATCAGTGAGATCAAAAAAACGTTTCCGGAAATGTTTTTATGGTTAGATACTTGTATCTGTTCCGTGACTACTACGGGTCATTGTTGCCATTTCCATCCTCAAGGAACCATAGATTTAAACCTAACCTTACATCGATTATCTGAACTTGCTTTGATTTATGCAGATGCAGGTGCTGACGGAATTGCACCGAGTGATATGATGGATGGAAGGGTGGCTTCTCACAGAAAGATTCTAGATGAAAACAACCATTCCCATGTTCCGATAATGAGTTATTCCACTAAATTTAAGAGTCATTTTTATGGCCCCTTCCGAGGAGCAGCTGATTCCTCACCACAGTTTGGCGACAGAAGTGGATACCAATTGGATGTTAGAGATAGAGATACTGCCATCCACACATCCATTCGCGATAAAGAAGAAGGTGCAGATTTACTTATGGTAAAACCAGGTATGACTGCCATTGATTTGATTGGTCCCATCAAAGAAAAAACAGGACTTCCAACAGGTGCCTACCAAGTGAGTGGAGAGTATGCTAGTTTAGTATACTTAGCAAAAGAAGGATTTTTAGAATTTGAAGATGGACTAAGAGAAACTTGGGATGTTTTCCGGAGGGCTGGTTCCTCCTTTCTCATCACTTACGGTGCAAGGATTGCACAAAGGATGTATTCATGAATTCAGAAGGCCTATTCCAAAGGTCCAAACAAGTTGTTCCTGGTGGCGTTCATAGCCCTGTTCGCTCTTTTGCTTCTGTCGGTGGCACACCCATTTTTTTTTCGGAAGCAAACGGCGCCTATCTCACGTCAGTCGAAGGAATTCAATACTTAGATTATTGTTTGAGTTTTGGCCCGCTATTATTTGGCCATCGTCACCCAGAGATCCAAGAAGTGGTAGAAGATACCGTTAGAAAAGCTTGGTCCTTTGGTGCATGTGAACCTTATTCCTTGGAACTTGCGGAATTCATCACTGAAAGGATTCCTTGGGTAGAAAAAATTCGATTCGTGAACTCTGGCACAGAGGCTGTCATGAGTGCACTTCGAGTGGCAAGAGCCGCTACTGGCCGAAATAAAATTTTAAAATTTGATGGTTGTTACCATGGCCACCTCGACCAACTTCTCGTAAAATCAGGTTCGGGCCTAGCAGGTCTTAGTTCAAGTGATAGCCAAGGAATTGGACCTGAGATCATTCAAAATACACTTGTCCTTCCTTTAGAAGATGAAACCAAGTTAGAAGAATTATTCCAAAGAGAAGGATCAAATATTGCTTGTTTGGCGATTGAACCACTTCCTGCGAATTATGGCCTACTCCCACAAAGAATTGAATTTTTAAAAAAATGCCGTGAGTTAACAACAAAGTATGGAGTGCTTTTATTATTTGACGAAGTGATCTCCGGTTTTCGTGTTTCCTTCCAAGGTATGGCGGGAATCACAGGCATAGTCCCTGACCTAGTATGTTATGGAAAAATCATTGGTGGTGGATTTCCTGTGGGAGCGTATGCAGGAAAAAGAGAACTTATGGATCTTGTTGCACCAAGTGGACCAGTTTACCAAGCAGGAACATTGTCAGCCAATCCCATTGGTATGCGGGCAGGCCTAAAAACCCTAACCAAAGCATGGAAAGAAAATCCATACCCAAGTTTGGAAATAACCACAAAACAACTAACAGATGGAATTTTAAAAATTTTAGCCGATTACGGCGATCCTAATTGGGAAGCAGTAACTTTCGGAAGTTTATTCTGGCTCAAAGGCAAAACGGAAAATCCTGTCAGGACGATCGCAGAGATTCCAAATACTCACAAATCCAATTTTGCTACCCTGTTTCATAAACTTTTAAAACAAGGTGTGTATCTTGCACCAAGTGGATATGAAGTAGGTTTTTTATCCACTGTCCACACGAAAGAGATCATCGATCTCACACTTGAAAAAACCAAACAAGCATTACAGGGCTCGAAATGATCACTACAAAATACCACAACGAACGATTTGCAAACGCGATCCAATTAGTCCCTCAAAACGTGCCACCGATCTGGTTTATGCGCCAAGCAGGCCGTTACCATTCCCACTACCGAAAACTAAAAGAACGGTATAGTTTTATGGAATTATGTAAAGAGCCAGAACTTGCAGCAGAAGTTGCTCTTGGTCCTGTAAATGAATTTGGTTTTGATGTGAGTATTTTATTTTCTGATCTTCTATTTCCCTTAGAAGCACTGGGGATGGGACTCACATACGATCCTGGTCCCAAACTATCCTTTTCACTTACTACCATCTCAGACTTAAACAAACTTAAACCAGTGGAAGAAGCAATCGAAGGTTTGTACTTTCAGAAAGAAGCTGTTATCCGAACTAGAGAAGTTTTGCCAAAGGATGTGTCTCTCATTGGTTTTGTTGGTGGTCCATTTACACTCATGACTTATGCAAGTATTGGCAAACATGATGGAAACTTATCCTTTATCAAAACCAATCAAAAATTTGTAGACCAATTTTATTCTATACTACTCCCTCTCTTAAAAAAGAATATCGAATTACAACTGCAAGGTGGAGCAGAAGTAGTTATGATTTTTGATACAGCGGCAGGAAATCTCGACCCAAACAATTTTCGCCGTTATGTGACAGACCCAATTTCAGAACTCACAAAAACCTTCCCAAATCAAATTGGTTATTACGCAAAAAACTCTACCGAATCACAGATTCGGCAAGTCCATTCGATTCCTCAATTACTTGGTTTTGGAGTAGACCATCGTTTTAGTATGCAAACAGTATTACAAGAATTTGGTGGAAAAGGATTCCTACAGGGGAATTTTGACCAAGAACTTTTATTTGCCGATCAAACTACTTTAAAACTCAAAATCCACGAATATTTATCTCCAATAAAAGATTTGGATCCGAAAGACAGAGCCGGTTGGGTAGCTGGGCTTGGGCACGGCGTTTTACAATTCACACCAGAAGAATCTGTGCATTTACTCATCGATACAACAAGAAAGGTGTTTAGCACATGAAACACTTACTCGAGAAATACGACACACCTGCTCCACGTTATACCAGTTACCCGACAGTACCTTATTGGACAGATTCTCCTACAGTAGATGAATGTATTCAATCTTTAGAAACACACCTATCACCAAAAGAATCCAAATTGGCAATGTACCTGCATATACCATTTTGTGAAACACTCTGTACTTTCTGCGGATGTAATACTTCGATTACCAAAAACCATTCCGTCGAAGAACCTTATGTAAGTGCTATCCAAAAAGAACTCGAATTGTACATCCAAAACGTAAATAGTCTTAAGGGAAAAGAACTGAACGAATTACACTTAGGTGGTGGAAGTCCGACATACTTATCTGATTACCACCTCCAATTCACTATCGAGTTTATATTAAACAAAATGTCACCTGCGAGAGATCCCCAATATTCTATTGAAGTGGATCCAAGGAGGACAAGGGTTTCCCAACTTAAACTTTTACACAAACTGGGTTTTAAACGAATTAGTTTAGGTGTCCAAGATTTTGATCCGGAAGTCCAAAGGCTTGTTAACCGTATCCAACCTTTTGAACTCACAGAAAATATCACATTAGAAGCAAGGTCGCTTGGATTTGATTCTGTGAATTTTGATTTAATCTATGGTTTACCAAAACAATCACTCGACTCCATGAAGTACACAATGGAAAAAACTTTAGAACTCAAACCAGACAGAATTGCCTATTATTCTTATGCACATGTCCCATGGATCAAAGCATCCCAACGTTTGTTTACTGAAGCAGATTTACCAGAACCAATGCTCAAACGAGAGTTATATGAAATGGGAAGATCAATCTTAGAAAAAGAAGGTTATCGAGAAATTGGAATGGATCATTTTGCACTCCCCCATGATAAATTATGGAAAGCGTTTCATTCAAAACAATTACACCGAAATTTCATGGGATATAGTGATTCCAAAACAGATGTGATGTTAGGTCTAGGATCATCTGCTATATCTGAAACACCAAATTTATTTTTTCAAAACATAAAACTTGAAATGAAGTATAGAAAATCTCTCTTAGATGGTAATCTCCCAATTTTAAGAGGTCATAAATTGACGAACTCAGATAGAATTCGAAAACAATTGATTTTAGAACTGATGACTTCATGGGAAGTAAAAGTTCCGAACGATTTACAAATCCATGTAAAAGAATTTCTATCAGAAATGGAATTGGACAAATTAATTTCTTGGAAAAATGAAACTTTAATTGTGACTGAAAACGGAAAACCATTTTTACGAATCATTGCGATGGCGTTTGATGAGAAACTCCAATTGAGCCAACCAACAAAACCTGTTTTTTCCAAGGCGATATGAAAGAATCAATATCCATTTATGGAGGAGGGATTACAGGATTGTTTCTTGCCTACCACCATGTAAAAAATGGTGATATTGTTACATTGTATGAAGAAAAAGAGACTCTCGGAGGTGTGATTGGAACAAAAAAAGAATCAGAAGGTTTGGTAGAACTCGCTGCCAATGGAATCCTTTTGACAGATGACATAAAATCTATGTTAGATGACATCGGCCTTACTCCAGTTTTCCCCAATAAAGCCTCAAAACGAAGGTATTTTTGGACCAATCAAAAACTATCCCAATTCCCTATATCGCTTTTTTCCGGAACCAAACTCCTTTATTCTATTCTTCTAAAAAAACTAAAATTTGAACCCAATTTAAATTTTGAAGAATGGGGGAATCAGATGTTTGGTCGTTCAGTTACCAAAAATATCATAGAACCCGCATTAGGTGGTATTTACGGAACTCGTTTGAATGAATTATATCCTGATTCAATATTTTCCAAGTGGGATGGAAGTGGAAGTAGCACAATTTTCAAAGAAATCAAAAAACATAAAAAGAAAACGTATGGAACCGTATCCTTCCCAAATGGAATGGGTGATTTAATCACACATCTGCGAAACTATTTGGCAAAAAAAATTACAATTAAAACTGGGATCTCTATTTCCCAACTTTCAGACATACAAAAGAAAAATAGGTCCATTCGGATCTGTATCTCTCTAAAAAAACTTTTACCAATTTTAAAACCCATATTAAAATCAGATAATATTCCAAATTTACTCACGATCTCAACCATCACTAGGTTCGGAGAAACAAAACTCACAAAAAAACCTTGTTTTGGAGTTTTGTTTGGAAAAAATGAAGGCATACAGGCATTAGGTGTTTTATGTAATTCGGATTTATTCCCTGGTCGTGTGAATGGAAACCTTCACTCGGAAACTTGGATTTATCCAGCTTCTCCAAGTAAAGAATCAAAAAAAAACCTAGAGACCATATTAGAAAATGATAGGTCAACAATCACAATGAAAATGGAAACGGCTAAAAAAATATATATAACCACTTGGGAAGGTGTATTTCCCGCTTATGATAAACATTTATTTTCGTTCAACCAAACTCTCGATCAATTCGAAATGGAATGGGAGAAGAAAGGAATGGACATAAAATTTTATGGAAATTATCGAAAAGGAATAGGACTTAGATCACTTTTTGAATCGACAATGTTGTAATGACTCACCACCTTTTTCCTCACAAATACAATGATCGATAGATACATCAGCCTCTAACACTCGTTTCGCCAAAAATTCAAGAAATGGTTTATAAGTTCCAAACGCAGGAATTCTCACAAATGATTTCCCTCCTGCCTCCCAAGTTAATTCCTTAAATTGTTCCCCTATTTCTTCCAACGTTTCCAAATGATCACTAACAAAACTAATGGGATAAACGGCAATATGTTTCCCATTCCGAGCAAGTTCTGAAATCTTTTGAATTGTACTTGGCTCTGTCCATTTAGCTGGGCCGACTTTACTTTGATAGGTAATATGAATATTTCCTTTATAACCAAATTTTCGAAGTTCATCAGAGATTCCTTTAACTGACTCCTCCACTTCCTCCATATAACGATCCCCTTTATGAATGAGACGCATGGGAACTCCATGGGCAGAAAATACGATATCTAAGTCTGTCCATTCACAATTTGGTGTTTCTTCGGGGTAATGTAAAAATTGGTCCCGAGAAAGTTTGTTTGTAAAAAACTCATAAATAAAATTAGCAGTGATTTGGTGAAACTGAGTATCCATTCCAAAATGTGGCACGAATCCACCGCTACCAACAGGACATTCACCAAATTTCTCTTCTAAAATGGACAAAGTAGATAAAACGGTAGAACGAGAAAATTGTGGGTATAATGGTAAATAAATTGTATTGGAATTTGGATTTGTAAATTCAGATTCTCGAATATTAGGATATCCGCATGCCATTGCAACTATCACTTTCCATTTTTCTTTTGATAGTCCATTTAATATTAATTCTAAATGTTTTGCTTGTTTTTCCGTCTCTTCTACTAGTGGAGATCCGCCACCAAAACCCATAGATTCATAAGTTCTTTGCACTTTTGGAGCACGTTTTTTAGCGATGAACCTTGCCAATCGAATGCGGAAAAATTCTGGCAATGGCAAATCAAACACAAATGGATCTGAAAATAAGTCTTTTAGAAATACTTCAATTTCTGAGGACGTACGAGGTCCTCCCAAATTTACAAGGATCAAAGTTTTATCATAGTTAGTTGTCATAGGTGATGTAGTCACAGTGTGGGTAACGAGAACAAAAATAAATGGTTTTTCCATTTTTCCCTAATTTGGTTTTGATGGTTCCATCCGAACACTTGGGGCAAACTTTTTTCTCTGTAAGATTTAGACTCTTCTCCTTCGGAAGTTGTTGGTTCTTATTTTTTTTCAGGCCAACATTGGATTTGATTCCAGAACTTTCAGTTAAACTTTTTTCATTCTTATTGATAGATCCAAACTCGGGCCCAAAAGATTCAATTTTTTTCCTTGGTGATTTTAAAATCTGTTTTAATTTCGAATAAAATGCTGAAATTAATTCCACCCTTGAATTTCTATTCTCCGTGATTTGGTCCAGTTGTTGTTCTAAGTCTTTTGTAAATGACTCACCAATTAGATCATGAAAATTTAAATCCAAAAAACCATCCACTTTCATTCCCAAAGCAGATGGACCTATGTTTTTTTGGTACTCAACAATATACTTTCTAAGTTTTAATGTTTCAAGAATGTTTGCGTAAGTGGAAGGACGACCCACTCCCGTATCTTCCATTTTTTGGATTAATTTACCTTGGGTATATCGAATAGGAGGTTCTGTTTCTTTTTCAAATGTCGAATAAGATTCGTAGAAAAAAATATCTCCCACTTTTGCATCCAATGTACTTTTCTTTTTATCTATCAGTGGTTCCGGGAAGTTTTTGAACCCAGCATCAAAAATCCTTTCAAACGAATGAATAAAAAGATGTTTTCCGATTGGGAATTCATACACAACTTCCTCACCTGATTCTGGTTTCATTAAGGAGACCAAAAATCGTTCCCAAATCAATTGGTAAAGTTTCCATTCATCTACTGTTAAATAATTTCGAATTTGATGGGGTGTTAAATTGGGGTTAATGGGGATCACTGCTTCATGAGCATCTTGTGAAAACTTTTTTTGTTTGGACTGTTTTCCACTCCCTTCCAACAAAAGTTTTGGGTATTTTTTTTTCAAATAATTTTCACCTAACTGACGTTTTGAATCCGAAACACGTGTACTATCAGTTCTCATGTATGTGATAAGACCAACCGTTTCCCCCGAATGTAATTTTTTACCTTCAAATAAACTTTGTGCAATTCTCATCGTTTTTTTTGAATCAAATTTTAAAGCACGAAAACTAACTTCAAGTAAACTGGCAGTGGAAAATGCCTTTGGAGGTTTTCGATTCAGTTGTTTTATTTTGATATTTGATAAGATTAGTTCCTTCAAATTAGAAGGCTCTGGAATCATACCGAGTTCCTTTATGATCGAATTAATTTCTTCTTCTTTCAGTTTTTCTTTTGTATGGTATTTGAGTTCGGTACTTTGTTTTTTCAGCGTACCATGAAGTTTGAGTAAAAAGTATGTTTCTTTTGAAAAGTTTTGAATTTCCTTTTCTCTATCACAAATCCAATGCAAAACAGTAGATTGGACTCTTCCAGCAGATAAGGTAGGTATTTTTAACTGTCTCCATAAATCTGGAGAAACTTCAAAACCAAAAATTCTATCGACTACCCTTCTTGCAATTTGTGATTCAATTTCTCCTAAATCCAATCCAGCTTGTTTCTCTAGTTGGATTTTTAATTCTTCTTTTGTAATTTCTTTTAATCGCAATCGATAAATTGGTTTTTTTAGTTTTGACAACTCATCAAAACAATGTTTGGCGATAATTTCCCCTTCCCTATCAGGGTCACTGGCAATATAAATCTTTGAACATTTTTTAGCTTTGGAGACAATCGTAGCAAATAGACTTTTTTTACCTTTTAACCATTCATATTCAGGTTCAAAAAAATTGGAGATATCTACGCCATAAGATTTAGGTGGAAGGTCTTTGATATGACCTTTTGTTGCAACAACCATCCAATCCTTATCCAAATAAGAAGTGATGGTTGCTGCTTTTGTAGGAGATTCGACGATTAATAAATTGGTGATGTTAGAATACCATCAAACAAAAATTAAACGAAAAGTCCTTCTACTGATAAATATCTTTCTCCAGTATCATAACAAAAAGTAAGAACTTTTGATCCTGCTGGAATTTCTTTTAACTTTTTAGAAACAGCTGCAAGGCTCGCTCCAGACGAAGTTCCAATAAAGATTCCTTCTTTTTTGGCAGCAAGTACAGCCATCGTAAACGACTCTTCTTTTCCAACAGTTATGATTCCATCGAGTAATTCTGTTTTGCAATTTTTAGGAATGAATCCAGCTCCAATTCCTTGGAGAGGGTGTGGGCCAGGTTTTCCCCCGCTCAGGACAGGTGATCCTTCTGGTTCTACTGCAAAAACTTTTAGTTTTGGAAAACGTTTTTTTAAATTTTCAGCACAACCTGAAATATGGCCACCAGTACCGACACCAGTGATGATGTAATCCAATCCATCTGGAAAATCTTTTGCAATTTCTTCTGCTGTTTTTTCTTTATGAACTTGGATATTGGCTTCGTTCTCGAATTGTTGTGGCATCCAAGCATTTGGATTTGCTGCTACCATTTCTTGTGCTTTGGCAATGGCACCGGGCATTCCTTTTTCTCTCGGTGTGAGTTCAAACTTTGCTCCATAAGCTGCCATAATACGACGTCTTTCTACAGACATATGTTCTGGCATAACAAGTGTGATCGCATAACCTTTAACAGCTGCAACCATTGCAAGACCAATGCCTGTATTTCCAGATGTTGGCTCCACAATGATGGAATCTTTTTTCAATTTTCCCGATTTTTCTGCATCTTCAATCATCGCAAGGGCAATCCGATCTTTAATTGATCCACCTGGGTTTTGTCTTTCTAATTTCATGTACACTTCATGATCAGTTCCAAACAAACGAGTCAATCGGATATGTGGTGTATTGCCAATGGCATCCAAAATACTATTAAATTTCATAATTTCTCCGTTTCAGTCACATATTTAAAGAAAATCTAGATTTGTCCACAATGAAATGAACAAACTCTAAGGGTTACGAAATGAAATTAGGTAAGCGTAATCGTCTCGCATTTGTGATAATACAATTGGATGGTTTTCAACCTCGATCGCCTTCTCTAGGTAAGGTGCAGCAATGCGAAGGTCTAAACGGCGTAGTGCCTCGGATGCTTTTTTTCTGACTTCAGGATCTTTGTCAGATAACATTTCTGTCACTACTTTGAAATTCTGGTTCGGCAATCGTTCTAAGCCAACAATCGCTGATAAAATGGATACTTTTGTATATGGCACTTGTTCCTTTCCGAGACCTTCGGAGAGCGTAGGCAAAAATTCTTTTCGATTTGATTCATACATAGCATCAGCAGCAGAACTTCGGATGTAAAAATTGGGATGGGACAAGGCCTGTTTGATCGTTTGTTCAGATGATTCTGAAAATGGTAACGAACCTAATGTCCGTAAGATTTCTCCACAAGCCAATACCATTGGTATTTCTCCATCATCATAAAAATAAGGGCTGGAATTGGAAAATCGATCAGCGACCCCATCACTTATTTTCCTTACTTTAGGTGGGTTGTGTTCCACAATGGAAGCCGACTCTTTTTGGAATGTTTTGATGAGAACGGGGACTGCTATTTTATCACCTTTTTTGGCGATTGCTTTTGCAGCATAAAATTTCACAGCAGGGGCATTATTTTCACTAGTTGGAAAATTTGGGGTTCCTTCTAAAGCAGAAAGGATGTCCCGAAAACCTCTATTAGATTTAATAAACGTTAACCGATCGATGGCATCTCGGATTTCAAAAATGTCAGATGAATTGAGACGTTTCCTTTGAGTCTCAAAAAAAACTTCATCTTGTTCTGAAAATAAACTGACGTTTACTAGGACCAACATGAAAAGAACAGTTTGGAATTTCATTCATTCCCCCTAAATTAGGAGGACATTCTAACCGATTTTGGTTAATTTTCTTTTAATTTTTCTGCAACTTCCTTTAATTTTTCGGAAAGATCGCCAAGCGTAGCCTTGTCTTCCTCTAAAATGGACTGGCTGAATTTTTCCAAATCCTTTTGGATTTGTTCCTTTTTTTCACTCGCTCGTGACGCCATTTTTCGGAGTAAATCTTCTCGATAGAGACTAAAATCAACTTCCTTCAGTTCTCCGAGTTCCACCATAGAATTGACAATTTTTTCTAATCGTTCTCGGGTTAAATAATTGGCCCCGATTCCCCCTAATACCAATCGTTCAAATAATCCAGATACGTCTCGGCCAGTTTCACGGATGAGTGAAGTTAACATAAAATTAGAAAAGTCTTCGTTCCTTTGGCCAAGGCTTACTTTTAAAAACGTTTGGCCGAGGATTTTGGGAGTGATGTCTTCTCCAGAAAGGTTGTCTTGGACTTTGATCTCCTCTCCACCTATGATCATCTTTGCCACATCTTCTAATGTGATAGTAGAACTCGTTTCTGGATCATAGAGCCTGCGGTTTGCATATCGCTTGAGTAGCTTCATCTGAGATGCTTTTTAAAATGACTTTCAAGCCTAGGGGGTCAACTAAAATACAATCGTATGGACTCACTATTCGGTGCTGTTTTGACACAACTTCCAGATTTAGAAAAAGAACTTTTGATTTCTTGGTTACAGGTAAATGGACTCGTAGTGAAAGAATGTACAAGTAAAAATTGGAAAGATTATCCAGATTGTATCCGACTTTTTTCCAAACCAAGTCCCGAACTAACAAAAGAACTTTTAGATTGGAGCATCGAACCAATCTTATGCGGACAATTCAATTCTGAAGAAATAGAAAATTATAAAAAAGTTGGTGTTTCCCTTTTATGGGATAAAACATTTCAATATATACATACATTTCCCACTAAAACCCAACCTGAAAATAAATTAACATGGTTAGTATTTACCAAAAATCAGATCCGAGACCAAAACATTTTTACCTTCTTGAAATCGCTTGGTTACAACGTTATTATTGAAACAAATTCTGAATTTTTACAAAAAAGATTATTAGTTGGTCCATGCCATTTTTTGATTTTAGATTGGGATCATCTGGATGCAAAATCCTTAGTTCCCAACTTATTAAAAATCAAACAAGAAAAACCTTTTTTGTCGATAGGGCTCAAAGATTTCAACAAAGAACACCTTTATCGTGATTTAAAAATGGGTATCAGTGGGATCTCTGAAGTTCTCATTGATGGAAAAGATTTTTGGAAAGTTTTTTTGGAAAGTTTTCCCCTCACTGAAGAGAAAAAAGAGGAAAAACACTGGGTAGAACGAGTGAAATCAGCCTCGAAAGTAACATTTACCTTCCAAGAAAAACGAATCCCTGTCTCTATGAAACTATCTGATGTTACAGTAATTCAGGCAAATCCAGATCATGTATCGATCAAAAATCAGTTGGATTTATTTCGATGGTTGGTATAAATCAAATCAAGAGCAAGAACCATTAAAGGTATTATTCGAATAGTAACATATCATCGCTTGAAAGTTCCCCTGCTCCACGATTTGGAAAGGCCTGTTCAAAAAATAAGGCAGCGAGTAAATCGAAATCTTCATCTTCTACACGATTCTCTAATTCCCAAAGTTCATTCCTTCGTTTGATCAGAAGGGAAACAGTGGCATCTTCTAATGCAAAATCTATTTTGAGTCGATTTAGGGTACGAATCCAATAATTCAAATTATAAATACTATAATCACGGAAATAAGTCAATCCTGCAATGGTAGGTTCGTATTTCAATAAGGCTTCTGTTAAATAACAGGCAGTTTTTAAATCTTCAGTTGCACCAGTTTCTTTATAATTTTTAAAAATATGGTGGATGGATTCATGCATTGACATTGTTGAATGGTAAGAATCTTCTATGAGACGAATTGCCTCAGGATTAGATTCCATATAAGCAAACACATCAACTATCTCACCCTTTTCTTTTGCTTGTTTTCTAGCCAAATCACATTCTTCATCTGAGATTTTTGGATCAACTAACAAGATAAAGAGGTATTTTGTTTCAAAGGCAAACCTTGATTCCTTCGGAATGTAATATTCAATCCAAATTGGTTCTTTATAATAATCAATCGATTCTTGGAAACTGAGTTCGGGGGTAACTTTTAGTGACTTGAGTTTTTTTACGTCATCGGTGATGACTTTTTTTCCTTCAACCCTCGTTTTACTTCGTTTGATTTGGCGAAGTTCAGACTTATTCAAAAGTGGTTTGGGTTTGAAACTCGAGTCCATAATATAGGTATCGACAGATTAAAAAAAGCGCAAAAGAAAAGTCCTGATGAGAAAACCGATTGGACTCAAAATTCCAGAATCCGCAAAAATAACCTTACCTTCACTATTTAAAAATAAAGTGGTAGGATAGGCAGAAATCCGCCATTCTTTCAACATCCGGTAATCCGCTGTATAAATGGGGTGAGGTGAATCCGAAGAGAGTTTGGAAAGGATTTCCTTGGTTTCGTCTGAATCTTCTGATTCCATAACAGACAAAAACATAGTTCCTTTTGGTAAAAATTTTAAATTAGCATCGAGGATGGGAGCGTAGGCCTTACAAACACTACACCAAGTGGCCCAAAAATACACAACTTTGGGATGGCCTTTCCAAGTCCCAGCTTCCGTTGGGGTTGTGGCTAAGGCTTCAATGGGAAGGGTTGGATTTGTATCCCTCGCTTTGAAATAAGCAAATCCAAGTGTTGCCGAAAAAAAGAAAACAAAGGCAAAGACAACCTTCCAACCATAGGGCAACTGTTTCCAAAATTTCATCTCTATTGGTAGACTGGAAGTTGGCCCGATAAGTTCCCAAACATCAAAAATAAGATGAGAACAAACCAAATCACCCCTGAAACGAGGACACTTACGTCAGTGAGGATGGCTCTTGTAGGGTTATGCCCCATGTTTTTGATATAAATGATGTATAGGGATCGAAAAATCGCATAAACCACGATGGGAACAGTGTACACCATATAAGGTGTTCCTAAACTTTTGGCAGTTTCAGGACTCACTGTATACATAACATAACTAACTAGTGTTAATGTTGCAACTACAGCCATCATCAAATCCAAAAACTCAATAGAATACTCTTCTAAAATTTTACGGTGTTTTCCAGCATCTGTTTTAAGGATATTAATTTCACCCCTTCGTTTGGAAAATCCCCAAAAGAGAGCCAACATAAAAGTACATAACAATAACCAATGGGAAAATTCGACACCAATGACAACAGCACCAGCGATTGCACGTAAAACAAATCCAATTGAAATACTCATTACATCTAAAATCACAATGTGTTTTAGAACTTTGCTGTATAACATATTGAATAATAAATAGAATATTGTTAGGTAAAAAAATACAGGAGATAGTTTATAAGATCCAATCAGAGCAATTGGAAGGATAACGCCTGTTATCGCAAGCGCAATCCCAGAATCCAAATCACCACTAGCAAGAGGTCTATGTTTTTTTTCAGGGTGTTTTGCGTCTTCTTTTTGGTCTAAAAAATCATTAAATACATATTGGCAACTTGCCACCAATGAAAAAAACAAAAAGGCCAAACATACCTTTGTAAAGGAAGGTAAATCAAAGATGCGTTTGGAAAATATCAAACCAGCAAATAATATGATATTTTTGATCCACTGTGGGATCCTCATGAGTTTTAAATATAAATAGATCATTTTTTCTTCACTTTATGGGCTTCTATGTATTTCATTTTAAGTTTGATTGTTTTTGCA
This sequence comes from Leptospira sp. WS39.C2, assembly GCF_040833965.1. NCBI lineage: Bacteria > Pseudomonadati > Spirochaetota > Leptospiria > Leptospirales > Leptospiraceae > Leptospira > Leptospira iowaensis. The sequence continues at coordinate 1,209,971 of NZ_CP162142.1, read as the reverse complement.
TTTTTGACCATCGGAAATACCAAATGGATTTGAGGATTGTTACCTGTTGTAATCATCTCAACAATTTCTCCAGGTTGTTGTTTTCCTGCTGTTTTGATATCAATAATTGCTAAAAAATCCTGATAGTTTTCTGGTAACAATGATTGATCAAGGATCAGTTTTCGCGAATAAACAACCGATTTTTTATCATCCAAAATCTGGAACCCTTCGATCGCAAAACGAATTCCCCTTTGTTCCAGTGGGTCAATCCTAATACCACCAAATTGTTCCATCGTTTCGGGAATTGAAAATTGGTATTCGACCCAATCGCCTAAATTTTCTTGAACCAAAGGCAAAGTTAATTTCATAGATTCCACAGTCTGTGGGTGTTCTTTATCTAAAAAAGGGTAAAGTTCCACATTTTGCTGCTTTAATTTTGGAAATTTAAATTGATAATACAAAACTGATGAAATCGAAAACAAAACAACCAGGCCAATAACACTAACTCTAATTTGGCGGATAAACTTAAATTGATCAAGTGTAGTCTTATAATTTCCTATAATTTGTTTTTTAAAATAAAATGTAATGAAATCAAGTGTATGCAAACATTCTTCAAAATACTTATCTAGTTCTTGTTCATCCAAGGAACTCAATTTATTTAATTCATTAAGGTATTGGAATGGTTTGATTTTGATGGGAGAATCAGGAATGGAAAAACTTGAGGTATCATCCCCTAATCCAAAGGTTTTTCCTTTTATACATTTTTGATAAAAATTGATTAAATCGTAACTTAGGTGAAATAATAGAATTTTTGCATCTTCTAATTGAGTATTTGAAATCAAGATTTCAATTGATTCCATTCGAGCACTCAATTGTTTAAATCCTTTGATCAGATCTGATTTTATCTTTTCCTTCTCAGTTTCTTCTTGGGATAAAGTTGGCAACTTCCAATTTGAAACAAAAATTTCTTTCAATGTCATTTTCACAACTACCAATCCTAACTGTACCTATAATTCCTAAAACTGATTTTTGTATCCATTTTAACCAACTTGGATTTTTACACCGTCATCCACAGTTCCCATTTTAGGCACTCCCGAATGTCCCGTAGCAGCAATGAGAACAGTAAAAATCCCAACCCTACCAACATACATCACTGCTGCATAAAATAACTTTTCAATGTCACCCAATTGAGGTGTTAAATTTAAGCTATACCCTACTGTAGAGAAGGAGGATATCAATTCAAAGAAAATCACATGGAGAGAATGTTGGTTTTGGTCTAAAATGCCTAACAAAATGAATACAAACGCCAAAGACACTGTAGCCAAAAAGTACACTCGAATGGCAACAGCGACAGAATTTTTGGATACGGTTTCACCAAATAACATCACTGGTTTGGAAGGTTGGATGACATTTTTCAAATATGCGAGTAACAGGACAAATGTGGTGATTTTAATACCTCCAGCCGTACCTTGTGGACCACCTCCAATGAACATTAAGACGATGATGATGATCACAGTGGCATCATTCAAATGGCCGAGGTCCATTGTGGAAAATCCAGCTGTCCTTGCACATACTGACATAAAAAATGCGTTGGAGATTTTATCGACTAAATCCATCCCATGGAATGTATGAGGATTACTCCTTTCTAAAAAATATATCCCAAGAAAACCAAACAGAAGTAAAGCGAAAGACCCATATACTAAAAGTTTAGATTGGATCCTTGTTGTTTCCCCACGTAAATGTTTGTTATATTCTTCGATTCGATTTTCCAAAATTGCCGAAAACTGAGCAGGTAATAATAAAAAACGTGGAACATTCCCTGTTTTTAATGCCTTTTCCATCATCAAGGTTTCTGCCACCACTTCAATTCGGTAAACAATTCGAACAAAAATTGTAAGGAGTACTTTTTCAAGTAAGATGATTACTGGAAATCCAATCCCACCAAAAATCACAAGTCCTGAAACAATGTAGAGGGAAAAAGGATCAAGTCGCAGAGCACTCAAATCATCCGTGATCGAAAAACCAGCGTTATTAAAAGAGGACACCGCTGTAAAAAGCGAAAAAAACCAACGAGTGTTTTCCCCTTCTACACCTTCCGGCATATGCAAATACAAACCAATGGCCCCAAGGATTTCGATGGAAAATGAAATATTGATAACGGAAAGTAAAATCCGATTCACTTCAGTTGTTGCAAGTGATTCCGTTTCGGTTTGTGTGTCGATGGCCGCGCCAACAAAGGCATTAAAACGAGCGTTCCGTGAAATCCCTTTAGTGATGAGAAACCCAACAATCACGGTAAAACTAATGATCCCAAGACCACCCAGTTGGATGAGAAATAACATGATCCAGTGGGTGGATGCATTGAGTCCCGAAAGTGGGATGGGTGACAGACCCGTCACACAAATGGATGAGGCAGAAAGGTAGAGACTATCTACAAACGACAGTTCCCCTGCCTCAGAAATATACAATCCAAAGGATCCGAGAAAAATGGCGGCAAAAAACCCCAGGCATACCACTCGGGCAAAAGACAAGGTCCGAAAAAATCGTTTGAAACGAGCAAGTGGCATATTTCCCTATTCTCTACTTTCTCCAGGATTTTCCCTCTGACCAAAAATCCCAAGTACTTTACAAACGCAGTCCATTTCAGATTTTGGTAGAATCAATTCAACTTTAACCTTATTTTTGAGGAAAATATGACCTCTGCGACAGAAACCAAACGCGACCCTAAAATGGAAAAAATCCGTAACATCGGAATTTCCGCACACATTGACTCAGGGAAAACTACCCTTACAGAACGTATCTTATTTTATACGAACAAAATTCATGCCATCCACGAAGTACGTGGAAAAGACGGTGTGGGTGCTACTATGGACAGTATGGACCTCGAAAGAGAAAGAGGGATCACTATCCAATCAGCAGCAACTTACGCTACTTGGAAAGATATTACCATCAATATCATTGATACTCCAGGCCACGTTGACTTCACAATCGAAGTAGAACGTTCCCTCCGAGTCCTTGACTCAGCAATTATGGTTCTTTGTGGTGTAGCAGGAGTTCAGTCTCAGTCCATCACTGTGGACCGTCAGATGAAACGTTACAGCGTACCACGTGTTGCCTTTATCAACAAACTCGACAGAACAGGTGCAAACCCTTGGAGAGTGATCGAACAACTTCGTGAAAAACTCCACCTCAACGCCCATGCAGTACAACTCCCAATTGGTTTAGAAAACGACCTAAAAGGGATTGTTGACCTTGTTGAGATGAAAGCGTATTATTTCGAAGGTCCGAACGGACAAGATATCAAAATCACTGATATTCCAGATGAGTTAAAAGACCAAGCAAATGAAAAACGAGAAGCACTTCTTGATGCAGTTTCACTTTTTAGTGATGAACTCACAGAAGAAATGTTAGAAGGAACTCCTTCTGAAGCTCGTATCAAAGAAGCGATCCGCCGTGGTGTACTTGCTCTTAAATTTGTTCCAGTGTTTATGGGTTCTGCTTTCAAAAACAAAGGAGTTCAAAGACTTCTTGATGGAGTTGCAGATTACCTCGCTTCTCCTTACGATGTTGAAAACAAAGCGAAAGAAATCGGAAACGAAGAAAACGAATTCAATTTAGAATCAGATCCAGAAAAACCACTAGTTTGCCTTGCATTCAAATTGGAAGATGGACGTTACGGTCAGTTAACTTATGTTCGTGTTTACCAAGGTAGACTTGAAAAAGGGATGACGATTTATAACTCATCAAACAACAAACGCCACAACATTGGTCGTCTTGTTCGTATGCACTCAAATGACATGGAAGATATTACCAAAGCGGAAGCTGGGGATATTGTTGCTCTATTCGGTATTGATTGTGCTTCAGGGGATACATTTACTGATGGAAAAGCAAAAGTGACTCTTGAGTCTATGTTTGTTCCAAACCCAGTAATTTCACTTACAATTGAATGTAAAGAGTCAAAACAACTTCCAAACCTTGCGAAGGCACTTAACCGATTCACTAAGGAAGATCCTACTTTCCAAACAGAAATTGATAAAGAGTCTGGTCAAACCATCATCAAAGGGATGGGAGAACTCCACCTCGAAGTTTACATCGAAAGGATGAAACGTGAGTATGGAGTGGATCTAGTAACGGGAGCACCACAAGTAGCTTACCGTGAAACCATCACCAAATCAGCAGAATTTGATTACACTCATAAAAAACAAACGGGTGGTCAAGGTCAGTTCTCTCGAGTGGCGGGTTATATTGAGCCAATCCCACAAGAAGAAGGAAAAAATTACGAATTCGTAGATAAAATCGTAGGGGGATCCATCCCACGCGAATACATCGGATCTTGTGATAAAGGTTTCCGTTCTTGTTTGGAAAGAGGATCTCTCATTGGATTCCCTATCATTGGAGTTCGTTGTGTGATCAATGACGGTGCTTACCATGATGTGGATTCATCGGATATGGCATTCCAAATTGGTGCTCGTTACGGATTCCGCCAAGGTTTCTCAAAAGCAGCGCCAATCATCCTCGAGCCTATTATGCGTGTGGAAGTGGAAGGACCAACAGAATTCCAAGGAGCGATCCTTGCTTCTGTGAACCAAAGACGTGGAATGATCTTAAACACAACAGAAGAGAACGGTTATGCAAAAATCGAAGCAGAAGTTCCTCTAGCTGATATGTTTGGTTACTCAACAGTGCTTCGTTCATCTACCCAAGGAAAAGCTGAGTTTGCTATGGAATTCGCCAAGTATGCTCCTGTTCCAAGAAACGTAGCTGATGAGCTTATGAAAAAATACAAAGTCAATAACAAAGAGGAAGAATAAACCTTCTTCCCCAAAAGAATTGATTTTGGAAAAGGCGGGTTCTCCCGCCTTTTTTATTGCCCTCTCCCTTTTTCGTGTCGATACTTGCCTTAGGGAATTTATGGGAAAACTCGGTTGTACATTCACTTTCTGTTTTGTTTTGTTATCTTTTCCCCTCTTCGCCAAACAAAAAGCAAAACCAACGCCCAAACCGACTGAAATCTCAGTATATAGAGTGATGAAAGGTGATTCTTGGTATGGAATTGCGCGTAAACGGAAAGTCACTCCGGAATCATTGGCAAAGTTAAATGGAAGGACCATTGGGGAAAATTTGTACGAAAACGAAAAATTACGAATCCCGAAGGATATGGATTTTAAATCCAATTCGTCAGAAACAAAATTAAAAGAACCCGTCTCGTTCCCACTAGTGCAAAAAGAAAGAATCCAAAAGAAGTATTCAGAGTTAACTTATGACCCTCATAAAGGAATCCAATTCCAAAGGGGGAATTCCTCTCTCGTCCTCGCGAGCCTTTCTGGTAAAGTAGTCCATGTGGATTATATGGATGGGTATGAAAATTTTGTAATTTTGGAACATGAAAACGGGTTATATTCCGTGTATGGAAATTTGGAAAGGATCCAAGTCACAGAAGGTCAAATTGTGAAAGTGAAAGATCGATTGGGGATTTTACACAAAGACAAAGGATTATATTATCAGATCAATCAAAACAAAAACACGCTCAATCCAGAATTGGTTTTACAAAGGGGATATGAATGACTCGTCCCATCCTACTACAATCAGCAACCATGTTCCAAAATGGCAAAATGGAAACAAAGGATCTACTTTTTACTGGTGAAAAAATTACAAGTATCGAAGATACCATTTCACCTAACAAAGATATGTTTACAATTTCCTTAAAAGGGAAAAAACTTTATCCAGGATTTATCAATTCCCACGACCATTTACTTGCAAGTTACCAACCAAAAGTGGGTGGTTCAGAAAAACACCTTTCTTGGTTATCTTATGATAATTTGTATAAAAGTTCGGGTGTTTTTGCAGAACGCCAACAAATTGATCCCGAAATATTATATTACTTAGGTGCTTATAAAAATCTATTCGCAGGTGTCACATCTGTTTTTGATCATATCCCCCACTTTGTCCAAAATCCTTATCGCGGAATTTTACCAGTTAAATTAATTTCAGATTATACATTAGCACATTCCGTTGGAAATTATAGTTTGGATTGGGGTGAAGGTCCCGCATTAGAATATAGAATGGCAGAACATGCAAACCTTCCCTTTGTCACTCATTTAGCAGAAGGGATTGATGACGATTCCAAACAATCACTTCGCACATTAGAAAAAATGGATGCTCTTGGCGCACATTCTGTACTCGTTCATTGTTTACCATTTGGTCCAAAAGAAGCAGATAAAATCGCAGAAAAAGGCTCATCCATAGTTTGGTGCCCTACTTCGAACCTTCATATATTTGGAAAAACAACCAATATTAAACTTTTTTTAGAAAGAGGAGTTAACGTTTGTTTGGGGACAGATTCCTCACCAAGTGGTTCCAATCATTTATTAGAGGAATTAAAAACAGCTAAATCCATTTATTTTGGATTATACGGGGAAGAACTCCCTGAAGAAACGTTATTCCAAATGATCACTGAAAACCCAAGAAAAGCCTTTCGTATGGGAAATCCAAATGCGCTTATGCCTGGTTTAACTTGTGATTTTGTTGTAGTCAATGATGAGAAAAAATCAAACGAACTGAATGTATCCGATTTACATTGGAAACACATTGATTTAGTAGTGGTAGATGGGTATCCCATCTATGGATCACTCGAATTTTTGTCACTCTTCCAAGAGTTTGGATTGGGTACAGAAGAATTTTCGATTGATGGAAAAAACAAGTTGGTTGCGGGTTCACCAAAAAAACTCATGAAACAAGTTTCCGACAGTGTCGGTTACAAAAAGAGTTTGGCTTTTTTACCTAATTTTTGAAAATGAAGCCCAAGCGAGGGATGAGTTGTCAGGTCCTATAGTACGAAATTATAAAGGTGGTTCCATTGTCTACTTTGAGAAAGATAAGGCAGAGGATATCTTTGTACTACAAAAAGGTAGAGTTGTACTAACTTACACGAATATCAATGGTGTAGAACTCAAAGAGGATGTCAAACTCGGTGAGTTTTTCGGTGTAAAGAGTGCCATTGGTCGTTATCCTCGTGAAGAAACAGCACAAGTAATTGGAGCCGCTACGGTTCTTGTCTTTAAGGTGCCTGAATTTGAAAAGTTTGTCTCTGACAAAACCCATCTCATCATCAAAATGCTCAAAGTGTTCTCAAGCCAACTCCGGCAGGTCCACAGACAAGTTAGGGAAATCCTCGGCCAAGGCGAAGCAAAGAACCCTGCATTCGAACTCATGAATGTCGCAGAAGTATTTTATAAAAACGGAAACTTCGAACATGCGGCTTATGCATTTGAAAAATACTTACAACATTATCCGGACGGAATGTACTTAGACCGAGCCAAACAACTTTTAGATTTAGCTCGTAAAAAAACACCATTCCCGCTCACCATACAAGAGTTAGTTTACAAACCTGAACCTGGAGCACAGTCAGGAAAACTACAAGAGATGTTAAAAACGATGGCAGTTCCTGCCTCAAACACAACATCAAACGTAGATCCAAATTCTATCCTTTCCCAGTATGACAAAGCATCAACACTGATGAACGCAGGAAAGTATGCGGAAGCCATAGATATGTTTAAAACAGTGTCAGATAGAACTGACTCTGTCACCCAAGAAGAAGAACAATTTGTAGAGAACTCACTTTTTTACATGGGAAAATCTAGTTTCAAAGCAAAAGATTACCCAAGTGCCATTTCTCATTTTTCTAATTTTATCAAACGTTACCCCAAAGGACTACTGCTCAAAGAAAATCTTTACCACTTAGCACTTTCCACTGAAGCATCTGGTGATAAAGAAAAAGCAAAACAACTCTTCCAAAAAGTAACACAAATGCCTCCGATGGATGACAGTATCTCAGAAGATGCCAAATCCAAACTTAAAGGAGGTAGATAGTGAACGACCAAATGTTAGAAGCGATGTTTGGAAAATTTGGAAAGGTCTTCCAACCAAACGAAGTTTTATTCTGTGAATATGAACCTGGAAACGATTTTTACCTCATCAAAGAAGGAAAAGTCAAAATCACAAAAACCATTGGTACTAGCATCAAAACCTTGGATGTTTTAGAAGCAGGCGATATTTTGGGGGAGATGGCAATTCTCGAAGAACAACCCAGGTCTGCCACAGCCATTGCCGTCACAGAAGTGAAGGCTCTCAATTTCAATCGTGCAAACTTTGAGATGCTCATGACGAAAAACCCTGCCCTTGCGATGAAATTATTGCATATATTTTCCTTTCGGATTTATGACCAAAAAAGACGACTTATGATCCTTCTCATGGATGACATAATCGGAAAGGTATGTGACGTCTTTGTGATGTTATACGAAAAGCAATACAATAATGATGTCTATAATGAAATCATCCTTTCGGCAACCGTAGATGACATCGCAAACTGGTGTGCCCAACCTGTGGGTGAAGTCCAAAAAGTCCTCATGCAATATGTAAAAACTGGGAAACTTGACCTCTACCCGGACAAAATTGTTATTCACAATATCTCTGATTTTCAAAGGATAGTGAATCAGAAACGTAAACCTACGTAAAAGCTCCCATAGCTCAGGTGGATAGAGCACTAGTTTCCTAAACTGGGTACACAGGTTCGAATCCTGTTGGGGGCAAAGATTATGGCGGAACAACCGGGAACCTTACTTTATTATCTCAAACGATCTACCGAATTTCTAGAGAAAAAAGAAATTCCAAATCCTCGTGTGGATGCAGAGTGGTTACTCTCTGACCTACTTGGACTTCCTCGTATCAAACTGTATTCTCAATTTGAGATGCCACTCTCGCAAAAAGAAATCGATTTGTATCGGGAACGAATTGTGGAACGAAGCAAACGAAAACCCGTCGCTTACATCACTGGTAAAAAAGGTTTCCATCAATTTGATTATATTGTTACAGAAGATGTCCTCATCCCAAGGCCAGAGACAGAAGAACTTGTAGATTACATTTTTAAACGAAAAGAAACTCTAAACGAAGAATTTCCAGAGGGAATTCAAATTTGGGATCTGTGTTCGGGAAGTGGTTGTATTGGTCTTAGTTTATCTCAACTTTTAAAACCAAAATCTGTCGTATTATCTGATATTTCAGAAAAAGCAATTCTCACTAGTAAACAAAATGCTGAGAAATACAACCTAACAGACATTCAGTTTTATGTTAGCAATTTAGATGCAACACTTCCCAATGATTTACAATTTGAAGTCATAGTCTCAAATCCTCCCTACATCCCAGAATCAGAAAAACAAGAAATTATGCCCGATGTTTTAGATTATGAACCACATTTGGCTTTATTTGTTTCGGATATATTATCCTTCCATCGTAACCTTTTTAGCTCCGCCAAACAAAGACTAAAACCTGGAGGTTGGTTCCTATTGGAAACCCATCCAAATTACATTGAAGAATTGGAATCGTTGGCATTATCTCTGGGTTTTGTCACACCAAAACGGATTTTGGATAGTTCTAATAAGGAACGTTTTTTGTTTCTGAAAACTGAACGCCAGATTGGATCTTAAACAGTAGTAAAAATAATTCTTTTTCATTTTCCTCATTTAAGTTCCGTTTAAAAACTTCATCAGCTCCTCTAACAACAGGGATTCCCTTTTCCCAAGTGGTTTTTCCTTTAGGTGTGATTTTTAATTCATAAATTCGTTTGTCTTCTGTAGATTGGATTCGTTTGACCCAACCTTTTCGGACCCAACCATCTACTAACCTAGAGATAGTGGTTTTGTCCTTGGCCAACCTTTCACTTAAGCCCTTTTGGTTTGTACTTTCTTTTTCCATAAGTGGTAAAAGTTGAATCCATTCTTCAAAACGCATCCCCACTTTTTTAGATTCAAACTCATTCGAAAGAAACTTCCGCATCAGAAGTAAAGTTTCACTTAAATGGATTCCTAAATAGGAATAAATTTCATTCATTACCCAATACAAAAACAATTCTTAGTTTTGGCAAGTTTTTTAGTTGCACATTACAACCATATAGTTGTAAACTACACCTATATAAAAATCTTAAAAAAATACTCCAATAAATGGAAGGGAATGTTATGGAATGGAAATACCAAACCATCGAACGTGATGGATTTGAATTTTTAATCGCACAAAACGACACAAGAGGACCAAATCTCTATTGGCTCGGCAGTGCATTGTATTACCCAAGGGTGATCCCAGACGAATTAGTTTCGTTGTATAAAATTACGATTGTGGACCATAGAGGGTTTGCAAAAAGAATCGATCCAACTAGAGAAACTGAATCCAATTATGATTTGGAAACGGTAATCGACGATTTTAATTTTTTTCAAAACCATTTTCAGATTCCACCCTGCCTGGTCATTGGCCACTCCGGCCATGGTTATATGGCACTTGCTTATACGAAAAAATATCAAAATAGTGTCACGAAACTAGTGATGGTGGCAACCGGTCCAAACCATGGAGCTCCACTTTTGGAACGAGAAACATACTTTCAAACCTTTGCTTCAGAAGAAAGAAAGGAAAAACACAATCGACTCCAAACCAATTTCCAAAATCAAATTGCATCACACCCAGACGGCCTTCCGAATTTTTTCAATTTGTTTTGTGTGAGCCAAGATGCCTTAGGGTTTTATGATTTAAAAGTAAACTCAAGTTCCTTTTGGGAAGGAGTGAAAACTAACAAACTAGCGTTTGATTATTTGTTTGGTAAGGTATTTGCTGAAATCCAAGTGGAAAATTTCTTCGATTCCATTCGTATTCCCATCAAACTCATTTTGGGAAAATATGACTTCCAAGTAGCGCCCTACTATACTTGGGATTCCATTTTAGAAAAGTTTCCTCAAGTAAAACGGGTGGTCCTTGACCATTCCGGCCATTTGCCTTTTTTCGAAGAGCCAAATGAATTTACAAGAGTTATGGAAAACGAATGAAGGACAGGTGATATTCATTGAGATATATTCCCTTCCATTTGGAAATGGAATATATTCTTTCCCAATGGATATGGATTTTACGAGAATGTCGCCAAAAAAACCCGCTGGTTCTAACAATAGTACCATGCGGGTTTTTTTATTTTGAAACATATTCCATTCCAATCAGTGTGAAAATGGAGGATATGTTATGCTTTTTAACCTAACATATCTTTAACTTCGTTTCTTTCTTCTTTTAACTCATTATGTGTGATATCAAATTTTTCTTTTCCGAAAGCATTGATTTCAAGTCCTGAAACTATCTCTACTTTTTTTCCATCCGATTTGAGTGGGTAACCAAAGATAAGACCTTTGTCCACACCATACTCACCATTGGAATGACAAGCTGCACTGAACCAATCCCCAGGTTTTGTAGGAGTCACAATATTATGAACTGTATCAACTACCGCATTAGCTGCAGAAGCCGCCGAAGATGCTCCTCTGGCAGCGATGATGGCCGCACCACGTTTTTGAACCGTAGAGATAAAATCTCCCTTTAACCAAGCCTCGTCACTGATAAGGTCTGTGGCAGGTTTTCCTTTGATTTTTGCATTGTAAAAGTCAGGGTATTGTGTCGCAGAGTGGTTACCCCAAATGGCAACATTGGAAACATCTTTTACGAGAACTCCTGCTTTTTGTGCAAGTTGGGTTTTCGCACGGTTTTCATCAAGTCCTGTCATCGCAAACCATCTGTCAGACGGAACACCTTTTGCATTGTTCATAGCAATGAGAGCATTTGTATTACAAGGGTTCCCAACAACGAGAACTCTCACATCACTTGCTGCATTTTTTTCAATTGCTTTCCCTTGAGTAGTGAAAATACCACCATTGATTTTAAGAAGGTCTCCCCTTTCCATTCCTGCTTTTCTAGGAACAGATCCAACAAGTAGAGCCCAGTTGATGTCGCGGAATGCTTCGTCAATATTTGAAGAGACCGATACTTTTTCGAGTAATGGGAAAGCACAGTCATCTAACTCCATAATCACACCTTTTGCCGCAGGGATTGCTTGTTCTAATTCCAATAATTGGAGTTCTACGGCAGTGTCAGGTCCAAACATTTGTCCTGAAGCGATACGAAATAAGAGTGCGTATCCGATTTGACCGGCCGCTCCTGTTACAGCAACTTTAACTTTTTTGCTCATATAATTTTTCCTTTTTGGTTTATAATCTTTATTGTTTTAGTTCTTTTTGGATGATCTCATCGAAGTTTTCGAAAGGTAAGGCACCTGATACAAAAATTCCATTGATGAAAAAAGCAGGTGTTCCACTGACTCCAACCTTTTGACCATCCTGGATATCGGCTTCAATTTCGCTTTTGATTTTAGCTTTATTCACCATACAGGATTTATATTTGTTTTGAGATACACCTGCTTGTAATACTAAATCATCAACATTACTAACACTAAGGTTTCCACTGTTTTCAAATAGAATATTAAATACTTCCCAATACTTTCCATCATCAATGGAACAGTTTGCTGCCATGTGCGCATACATCGCATCTTGGTGAAAAGGCAAAGGGAAGTCACGGAACACCCATCGAATTTGGCCTTTGTATTTTTCTCTCAGTTGTCTATTTACTTCTTGGCTTCGTTTGCAGAAAGGACATTCGAAATCAGAAAATTCGATCACTGTGATTTTAGCGTCTTTTGGTCCAATACTTGGGTTATTTTTCTCATCTACAGTCACACGAACGATGTCCGGTTCTTTGATTAAAAAATCTACTGGGTATTTGGAAATGATTTCTCTGTATTTATTACGGCTATGTTCTTGTTCTTGTTGGTTTTTTAGAAAACCTACAATTTTGTCTTTCGTTTCTGCCAAAGACTTTCCACCTAACTGTTCTTTGTTTGACATATAAACAGTTAAAATTTCTTCTTCTGACGGTTCTCTTAAAACTAAACCTTCATTCAAAACATCGGCAGGTTTGATGTTTTTATCTTTTGCAACTAACTCGAATAATTTGTCTTGGGCAAATTCCCCAAACGTATTTTTAAGAAGTGATTTGTATTCGGTCTGGAATTTAGAATAAGCAATCGGTGATGATTCTTTTACATCACGTAAGTCGTATTTTTTTCCTCCGATGCTCACTGCATCCCTAGTGACGTATTCTTTCACAAAGGAAGGAACACTGACAAAAAAAAGCACGGCAAAGACCAAATTGGTCCCTATGAAGATTTTAGAGATGGGATTAGCCATCCAGGATTTAAAATTATTTTCCATCTCTGCCAGCTTCCCGGCCATAAAGCGGGCAATCAAACGGAAAAATCCTAAAAAATATTGCGATTTTCGCTAAAGCGATGGGAGAAAAGACCGAAAATCTGAGGGAGGGAAAAGGAAAGTTTTTTCTTCAAATGTCGATCCTGAACACGGAGGTTTGGGAACTATGAATACAATTAATATCCAAGGGAATCCCGGCCAATCCATCCCCCCTACCTTACCCACTCATACGGGAAAACAATCGGAGGAAGGAAAGGAATCTTTCCCTAAAAAAACAAACACGGAACAAACACCGGTTGTGGACAAATCCAAAATGGAATCAAAAGTGAAACCAGAAGATCTTGTCTTAAAACCAACTCCTGCTTCTCTAGAGGAAAAACTAAACCAAATCATTTCTCCAGAAGAAGTGAAAGACCTTTTATCACTTGTCACAAGGACACCTCTGGCAGAACCAAATAACCATAAGGTTGATACAAAAAGGTAAGTTTGTTTTTAAGCATTGCGATCTTAGATAGTTTTGTCCTAGTCCTCAGTGGGGTTTTAACCTTCTCAATTTTAGGACTAGGTTTTGTTGTGTACAACCAATTCATACATCCGATTTTTCTCCGAAAAGAATCCGATCGGTTTATCCCAGTCCAAACGGGAGATAAGTATGATTTAGTCGTAGATGAACTCTCTCGATTTGCGAGTTTCCATGTAGGATGCAAAACGGGACAACTTGCAACTCGATGTAATGCCATCACCGAAGACCACCTCATCTTCCAGTTCAAAAAAAGTAGAGATAGCGAAGATTATACAATCACCGTTTTAAAAAACGGACCTAGTTTCTATAAACCACCAAGGATGGAACATTATGGTAAAATGGAATCAAAAGAAACCTTTGATTCTTACGAAATCATAGGACATCCTGCAGAATTTCGTATCTCCGATAAAATCACAAAAGATCGAATGGTCAATTTTATTGAAATCTCTCTCACATCCTCTTTTTATTTCAATAGATCTGGAAAGGAAAGGATGAAGTTTACCTTTGAAGTGGGAAAAATCCAACCAGGAATCAACAGAAAACTTCGATTTCGGGGAGATGTCTATGGATTTGGAAAAGAAGAAGGTGCTGAAGAAGATTAAAAAAAGACTTTTTTATCCAAAACATTATAATTCCAAAAAACACGTCCGATTGTCATTTGACCTGAATCCGAACACCCATTCCATCTGGTTTGACTCGACGAAAACTGTAAGTGATCCCAGCCTCTTTCATGACTTTTGCCACTTTTGATTCCAATTCATTTTGTTTTGTTTTAACAGTCTTTCGTTCTAAAAAGAGTAACAAACTTGGGCCAGAACCTGACAAACAATAACCAATTCCTTCTTGTTTTAAAGTGTCCGCTAAAGGAAAGAGAGGGGAAGAATTCGGAATTCTATATGGAGTATGCATCTTATCTTCCAAACCAACAATAAGATCACCAAACTTTCTTTTGTCTAAAAAATGCATCCAAGCACCTATGCGAGAAAGGTTAAAGATTACATCAGAAGTCACATAAGTTTTTGGAAGTGCCTTTCTCGATTCTTCGGTGGAAACAAAAAATTCAGGAGTGAGGACAAAAATCGAAATTGAAGAAGGGAATTTTTTTCGAAAATAACGAACTGGCTCACCAAATGTCGAGTATGCGAAAACAAATCCACCAAGGTAGGCTGGTAAAGTATTATCAGGGTGACCTTCAAACTCTGCTAAATATTGTGTGAATTCTTGTTCCGATGGAAGACTATCCTTTTCCATTCGTTTATGAACTTCTTTTGCCAAACACAATCCCGCAACGATAGCAGAGGCACTGGAACCAAGACCACCTTTGAGGGGAAGTTCGAGGGTCATTTTACAATGATAAGGTGGGACTTCTAAATTTGGTGCAAATTTTTCAAAATAAGAACGATAAGATTGTTCCACCAAATCTTCTTTTTTAGAAAACGGTAAAGGTTTTCCATTTTTTAATTCTGTTTTGGTTTCTGTTATTTCTTTAGAAAATTGGAATTCAAATTCATTGTGAATGTCCAAGGCAAGCCCCATTAGGTCAAACCCTGGACCTAAATTGGCGGATGTTCCTGGAACTTTGATATGAATCTTCGGAAGGCGTACCATCGTTTCGCCCAGGGTCTAGGATTCGGTTCGGAAATCAACCGAACTTTCCCCTGGTAGAATTGTTCAACTGCATTTAGTCCACCAAGGACAACAGCGGGGATGCCTTGTCCAGGATACACAGTATCCCCCGTTAGTAAAAGAGTCGGGTCCTCGGAACGATTGGATAGCATACGAAATGGATTGAAAAAATAAGAGGATGGGATTCCCCCCACTCTACCCCATTTTCGCCCCGTCCATGTTTGCCATGTAACAGGTGTTCCTGAGTGGTAAAAAACAATTTTCTCGCGGAAAAACCAGGGAAAAGATTTTTCTAATGCAGTAAGTAATATAGTTTCAATTTCTTTTTTCTTTTTTGGATAATCCTGATCTCGTTTCCAAGATTCTGGTTCTGAAAGATGGGTGGAAAGTGAAAGAATGCGGGTTCCCTCTTTCGATCTTTCGGGATCATCTGGATGCGATAATGATACAAAAACTGATTGTCCACCTCCATAAGGCAATGCCTCATCCAAATGGATTTGGTGGTGGAGGCATTCCTTTTCTCCCAATAAAATATCCGATTCCAAACGAAGGACAATCCCCATGGTAAATGCCCCCCAGATTCCAGTTTCCATTGATTTGGCTTGGATATACAATCGAGGTAAGGAGTCAGTTAGTTTCACCAAATTCCAGATGGGAAGGTTTGAAACGAGGATAGGTGCAGTAAAAACATTGAGATCTCTATTTTTTGTTTTCACTTCCCAGTTGGCGGCTAGGTTCTGTTGTTTTGCAAAATGTATGACTTCTTGTTTGGTGAGAAACTCACCTCCTAACTCACGTAAACGAGAAATAAGAACACGAGAAAGTTCCACCATCCCACCGGATACAATGTAGTTTTGTAAATTTGGATAGGTAAGGCCAGCAGCAGCCATTGAAAAAGGTGCACTTTTAGATGTGGTTTGGTTCGTAATGAGAAGTTGTTCATCTAAAAACTGAATCCACTTTAAATTTTTATGTAAAAAGAATATTTTTTGTACAAATCGTACGGATAAGAAGGAAACACAAAACACAACTAAGTCCAATGGACGAAAGACGCACAAAGTATTCCAAATGTCTCTAAATTTACGAAATGGAAAAAATTTGTATCGTGCTGACAAATTCCAAAGTCTGTCGGATACAAAATAACAAAGTTTCCAAAAAAGAACCATTCGGAAACCACCACCAAACACACGTAAAACTTCTTTAATCCAAAGTTTTCTGTCCTTAAATCTTTCGATCGTGTGATTCCCTAAGTGCACGACCATGGACCGTTCGATGGGAAGGAGTGGAAATTGGATGCCTAGTTCTTTGACAAGACGATCCATAGGAAGGCCAGGTTCAAAACCCACAAGGGTAGTTGCCCCCGATTCAAACAGGTATCCTTTTTTTAAAAAACTAGAAGCACAACCACCTGGAGAGATACTTTTTTCGAGGACTAGTACACGTTTGCCTTTGTTTGCAAAGGATAATGCCGCACTCAATCCCCCAAGTCCAGACCCGAGGACAATGACATCCCATTCTCTTTCCATGTATCCAGTAGACTGTTTGTGAAAATAGAATGGGTAAAAGTTTTATCTATCGCTCAGAATTCCTCACTCTGACCAAAGTTTTTTTAAGTCACTGGCAATGTTTTTTTGCATGGCTTCGTTTGTTCCGCCTCCAATACTAAGGAGGATGGCATCTCTATGGAGCCTTTCCACTGGATACTCACGACAATATCCATATCCACCTAATACCTGTATTGCGTTTCTTGAAACTCTTTCTGCCATTTGTGTTGCCACAAGTTTTGCCGAAGCTGCACCAAGAGAGTTACGAACATCTGGTCCCAGTTCACTTGCCACTTGGTAAACAAGTGCTCTTGCCGCTTGGTAGTCTGCATACGACTCAGCAACCAACCTTTGGATTTGACCAAATTCCATCAGTTTTTTCCCAAAGGCTTCCCTATGCCGAACTGTATAATCACACATAATGTCCACACAACGACGAGCAATTCCTAATGATTGTGCTGCGAGTGTCACACGTTCTATTTCTAAATTTCGCATCATGTGAGTTATAGCACCGTTTTCTTCCCCAAGTAGGTTTTCTTCCGGAACTTCCATGTCTTCAAATACAAGTTGTGTTGTGGGGGAGGAACGCATTCCCATCTTTTCTTCTTTTTTACCAACCGAAAAACCCTTGTAAGACGACTCGATTACGAACGAAGTCATTTTTTTTGCGGTTTTTTCTAACTTTGTGTATAAAACAAACACTTGTCCAACGGACCCATTGGTGATGTATTGTTTGACCCCGTTTATGATATAACGGTCTCCCTTTTTTACGGCATTTGTTGTCATACCCAAAACGTCAGTACCCGCACCAGGTTCTGTCATCCCCATACCACCAATCCATTCGCCAGTTATGACCTTACTCAGGTATCGAGCTCTTTGAGAAGCATTCGAACTATAAAAGAAATTATTCACAAATAAAACTTCATGTGCTAAATATGACAAGGTAAAGCCTGGATCAAAACGACTCATCTCTTCGTGGATGATCACAGAAGCAAGTGGATCAAGTCCATGGCCCCCTTCTTCCTCAGGTACAGTGATTCCAAAGATTCCAAGTTCAGACCCAAGACGTTTGAATAACATTTCATTGAAAGATTCTGTTTCATCATTTTCTTTCGCTTGTTCATCAAGTTCACGTTCAGCAAAAGAAGCTACCGATTGGCGTAGGCTTAAGTGGTCTTCGGTTGGATTGAATAAATCATAAGAAGATTTTTTGGATGTAACAATACTCATAGAGAAGATTTTTTCGTACTTTTCCTGAAACTGTAAACGAAAAAATCAATGGGAAATGCATTAGATTAGTCCATTTTGTTTCAAAAACGAACATAAATTCTCACACAAAAATAGATTCTGTTGTCATACATGAGTAGATAAACTAACGTATATTAGCAGATATTTCCTTTCTGACATATCTTTATACGATTGGTTACAATTGTTACGAGATCTAGAACATCCACTACTATGCTTTAGTATTTATACTTACGGAAATTCCCTAAATATAAAAATGAAATTGAAAACAAAGGAATGAATTTACAATTTAAGGAACAAGTAACATCATCGCCTAAACATTCATAAAGTTTATTTAGTCAAATGGATGTAGTTACCAATGAGCACAAATGATACAAATATAGTACCTAGAGAAAAGCTCGCAAAATTTGAGTTAACCGAAGAATCATTAAATAGTTTTCGTAAAAACCAAAACATCCCTCTCGATTTATACAATAAAGACGGACAAATATTAATTCATAAAAAAAGAAATCCAACGGAAGCAGACTTTGGAAAACTTTTAAAGTTTGAAATGCAAGGAGTTTACTTTTTAATCTCCGAACTAAAAAAATCAAAACCTAATGGTGCCGATAAACCTTACTTAGAACCAGGTCGAACTACAAAATTATTCGACATTGAAAAAACAGCTCGTTTCGCAAAACAATCACAGGCGTTAATTGAAGATTTACGCAAAACATCATTTTCCTCTGACCAAGCTGTTTTTGTACAAAACTCGGTGAATGAACTTCTCACCGATTTTACGAGTAATCCTGATTTTGAATTAGGCATATTTAATATTTTAGAGATTCTAAGTGTAGCCGGAGTTTCTGTTGAGTCGGAACTAATGACCAAACGTACGGTTGTTGCGATGGGAATGAAAGTTCGGACTCGTAAAATTGTCAATGAAGGCAAAGAAGAATCCAATAAGAAAGACCATTTGAGTTTAATGATGGCAAGTTACCTAATGGATGTCGGATATTCCAGACTAGAAGTAAAACAAACTCCCAAACTTACAAAAGAAGAATACGCAGTTGTCCAACAACATCCTATCATTAGTTATTTAATGACCCTTCCTGCTCCCGAAGTGGAATCCCATGTGCGGACTCTTATCTTAAACCATCACAGACCGTATCGTGGCAATGGTGTGAATAATAATTTTCCAGACCCAAGATCTCTTTTCACCAAACTCATGTCAGTTCGTGATAAATACAATAAGGAAGTGGGTAAAGAAAGGATCACACAAGACATCGAACTGCAGTTACATCTGCAAGAAAACAATGTCACTACTTCTAGTTTCGAAGAAGACATTGCTATACTTTCTCTTGCAAGTGAGTATTCTTCTCTTACATCTAACCAACCTTGGAGACCAGCATTTAAATCTTCTACTGCACTTAAGATGATCTTAAATGATTCATTTTTTTCTTATAGCAATAAAAATATACGCCACCTACTTGATTATGTAGGAAGTTCGCTTACCAATAACGAAAACATCATCAATTTTGGTGACTTTGTGATCACAGCATCTGTAGATTCAGAAAAACGAGCTCATTTTGATATTTGTCTCGTTTTGGAAGTGGGGCGTTACCAAACAAGACCCAAACTCCAAAGGATTTGTAGCATCAATCCAGTCTTTCAAAAAGGTATCAAATTCAAAATTGCTGACTTTGATTTGAAAACAATCAAAATTGATAGAAGAAAAGCAATTATGGACCTTGCCTTACAAGCAGGAACAACACGTGTGATTTATATTATTGATCCTGAGTTAAACCCCGCCTTACACGAAGCAGTTTATAAATTAAACCTTAATACATAAATCATAGATTTTGGTAAGCAAACAAATTTATTTTTTGTTCCCTTCCAGGCAAAAGAACCGCTTCCTTTTTCTGCCATAAATCCGGACTTCCAATTTCATTCCAAACCGCCTCCGATATAAGGAGTGGAGAGCCAATTTCCTTACATGCTGATTCAATCCTTGAGGCAGTATTCACTGTATCTCCTATGACAGTATATTCCATTCTTTCTTCTGAGCCAATGCTCCCACAAAACACTTCGCCTGAATGGATTCCTATTCCGATTTTGATTTCAACTTGTCCTAGTGATTTTCTTTCGGCATTCCATATTTTTAGTTCACTTAACATTGCCTTGGCGGCGCTCACAGCGTTTTTCGCATCTTCCCCTGGAATTTCGGATGGCAAGGGCGTTCCAAAAGTAACCATCACTGCATCACCAATGAATTTATCCAAACTACCTTTGTTTTGGAAGATCACACGTACCATCCTCCTTCTAAATTCAGTTAAAAAAATAGATAACTCTTCTGGGTCCAAAAGTTCGGAAAACTGAGTGAACCCACGGATATCACTGAAAAGAACCGTTACTTTTTGTCGTTTCCCCCTTCCAATCACTTCCGGGTCAGAAACAATTTCCGATACTAAATCTGGCGAAAAATAACGAGAAAGTGTGGTTTTTTGTGTTTCCGAGGCGGCAAACTTGAGTAACATCCGAAGGCTACGAAAGATTCCGTAGGAAATTGCAAATACTAGGATGAGATATATCACTGGTTTGGAAACTAGGGCATCCAATAAAATGATCTCGTCACCTAACACATAGCTTGTCCAATCCAAACTCACAAGTGCATCTGGATCAAGTAAGGCAGCAGTGATAAAAGAATAATAACTAATCAGAAAACAAACAAAGGAGAAAACTACGAGTGAAAAACGGTATTGGAACAAACATAACGAAAGGGGCAGAAGGTAAAAAATCATAAGAGGGGTTTTCACCAAAAAATTAGGATTTCCATTCCCTTTGATCCAATACCAATTCAGGATGGTCATCGTAATCAATAGATTGTCTATAAAAAGACTGATGTAATCATATTTAGTTTTCCAATGGCTATTTTTCTTTTTTAGAATATGCAAATGTACAAATGTGTTGATAAAATATATGCTGATACCAATAAAATTAACCAAATACCCCCAAATGGTTTCAATATTACTAATGTTTGCTATGGCACTGGCGATCAGAGCAAATCCAATCACATACCGAAACCGAACAGCAAAAAGGGCACCCATTGCCTCTTCTTCCAAAAGGAGTTCTGACATGTACTTCGGAAATTGGTCACGGATACAATAAACAGAATAAATGGCGTTTCGAATGGACCGGAACATTGGCATACATTTCAGACTATGAAAGTTTTTGTGGCAAGGGAATTTTCTTTTTGCCAAAGGATTCCTATGTAGAATGAATGAACTATGTTCCGAACGAATCAAACAAAAGGAACGTTTCTTTTTTTCAAATTCATTACGTATGGTTCGCTCGACGTCGTAATTTCAGTTTTTGCTAATTTAAGTTTTTTTAGTTTGTACACCCAAACTCCTCTGCGAGTTTCCCTCCTTCTTTTGTATCTCATTTCCGTTTGGGCGCTTTACCTATTGGACCACCTTTGGGATGCCAAAAAAGAAAAAGACATTCTCAGTCCGCGTTCTGTATTTTTTCTTGAACACCAAATCAAGTTCCAGTGGATGATTTCCTTTTTTTTCCTTTGCTCATCTGGTTTGGTATTCTTTTGGGAATGGAAGTTTTTAGTCGCAAACCAAATTTTTCTATTCTCCTTTGGTATGACACTTGTTCTCGTTGTGACACGGTTCTCTCCCCTTCCGAAAGAAATTTGGGTTTCTCTTTTTTATACCTGGGGGATCCTGCTTCCCTTTCCAACTTGGTTTGGATCCTTCGAGATTTGCCTGGTATTTTTCTTACATGTCTTTGCCAATGTTTTGTACACTTACAATCTCGATAGAGAAATCGATCTTAGGCAAAACACCTTTGTATTCAGCCGTTTCCTCACACATACTCCGATGTTATCTGCAATCAGGATCTTACTTGGAATTGGTAGTTTCCTTGTTCTTTTCCTTAACAAATCGGAATCACACCCTTTAGTTTTCCAATTTGGAATTGGCCTTTCCTACCTTTGGTTACTTTTAACGACCTTCCTCAAAGGAAAAGTCACAACCCTCAAATCCTTGGCGGAACTTTCCTACTTACCGATGTTTTTGCCACAGATCATTTTTTTCTTCTCTGGACTCCGCTGAAAAATAAGCTTGGGTATATGCTATTTCTTTTATTGCATCTTTCGCTTTTCCTTGTGCTTAGCCTTTTCTACTGGTTTCGGTTCCGTGCTGAAGTCGCTGGTCCCAAGGGAAACCTCCTCGTGGAAATCCAGAACGCTGGCAACCATTGGAAACAGACTCCCTACCTTGTCCTCATTTTAGCCTTTTTACTCTTCCTTACGTTTCCCCTTACCCTCGGTTTCCATTTTTACCTCCGAACCGATGCAAACGTCCTTGTAGTCGTTGTTTGGATCATTTGGGCTTACAATTGGAGCAAATACAGCTTCTTTCGAGAATAAATTACTTCCCTTATGACTTCCCTCTCGTTTTCTGGTCTAAGGTAATCCACGAAAACGGGGTTAAGGAATGAAAATTGTTGTTCTAGTAAAGCAGGTTCCGGATACGGAAACCAATATCAAGGTCGGTGACAAATCGATCAACGAAGCTGGCGTAAAATGGATCATCTCTCCTTATGATGAATTCGCAATCGAAGAGGGAATCAGAATTCGTGAAAAAAGCGGTGGAGAAGTCATCGCAGTGTCCCTCGGCCCAGACCGTGTCGTAGAAGCACTTCGCACTGCCTACGCTATGGGTGTGGACAGAGCTGTTCATGTAAAAGTGGATGACTATGTAACTTTTGACTCTACATACACTTCCGAACTTCTTGCTAATTTCATCAAAGCTGAAAACGCAGATGTAGTGATCGGTGGTCGTCAATCGATCGACACTGATAGCTCACAAGTGGTTGTTCAAATTGCTGAGAGATTGAATGTGCCTCACGTAGCAATGGCTCTCAAACTCGAGTTTGATGGCAATAAAGTAACTGCAACTCGCGAGATCGAAGGTGGAACTGAAGTGGTTGAAACTTCTGCTCCTCTTGCTGTGACTGCGCAAAAAGGTTTGAACGAACCAAGATACCCAAGTTTAAAAGGAATCATGTCTGCGAAGAAAAAACCAGTCGATGTGAAAAAACCAGATGAACTCGGTGCTACTGGTTCCAAACTTGAAGTTGTTTCTCTTGAACCACCTCCTCCACGTATCGCTGGTCGAAAACTGGAAGCAGCAGATGCACAAGGTTTTGCATCTCAACTTGTAAAAGCTCTTCGCGAAGAAGCGAAGGTCATCTAAGGAGACGAACATGGCTGATGTTTTAGTAGTTGGTGAATTAAAAAACGGCGAACTTAAAAAAATCTCAAAAGAACTTACCTCTGCAGCTCGCAAAATCGCGGATGCCATTGGTGGTAAAGTTCATACTCTCATCATCACTGACAACGTTGACGCGTTTGCAGGTGATTTGAAAGCAGTTGGTGCTGATGCTGTGATTGGTGCAAACCTTGGTGACTTTTCACCTGAAGGTTATGCAAACGGAATTTTTGCCGTGATCCAAGAGAAAAAACCAGCAGTGGTTCTTATGCCACACTCTGCTCAAGGAAAAGAATACTCTGCAAGAGTAGCGATCAAAGCAAATGCGGGAATCGTTGCAGATGCTGTGGCTCTTTCTGTTGACGGTGGAAAAGTAGTAGCAAAAAAACCAATTTACTCTGGTAAAGCTTACGCAAACTTTAAAGTTTCTTCTGACATTCAAATGTTTACTGTGCGTGCAAACTCACAAGAAGTAACTCCAAAAGACGGAGCTGGTGCAGTGGAAAAATCTGGTGCTTCTGCTGGTGAAGTGAGAACAAAATCACTTTCCAAAGACCTTTCTGGTGGAAACAAAGTACAACTTGCTGATGCTTCTATCATTGTATCTGGCGGACGCGGAATCAAAGGACCAGAAAACTGGCCTATCATCCAAGACTTAGCAGACACACTCGGAGCAGCTCTTGGTGCTTCTCGTGCAACTGTGGATGCTGGATGGATTTCTCACTCACACCAAGTCGGACAAACAGGAAAAACTGTCTCCCCTAACTGTTACATCGCTTGCGGAATTTCCGGAGCCATCCAACATTTAGCGGGTATGGGATCTTCTAAATACATCGTTGCGATCAACAAAGACGGAGATGCTCCGATCTTCAAAGTAGCAACTTACGGTGTAGTCGCTGATTTGTTTGAAGTGGTGCCTGCACTCACTTCTGAATTCAAAAAAGTATTGGGTTAATTCCCAATACGAACCATCTAACTTTGAGAAATTTCCTTCTCAAATCCCAGATTGTTCTCCTTTTCTCTGTCCAATTGGGTTCCCTTTGGGCAGAGGATGGACGGGACCGTCTTAATGCCGTGATCGGCAGAATGAATTCCCTCGAAAGTTTCCGAGCCTCAGTCACTGTAAACGGTGGCCTCACAGGTGTCGTATCCTATAAAAGTCCAAACCAACTCCATGTCAGGTTCAGTGATGGAAGGATTATTTCCTCAAATGGTCGTATTTTATGGTTTTATAACCCCGATTCTTCGATCGCAGGGAAACAAGACCTAAGAGGTGTTTCAGGTGGCCTCGGTGGGCTTCTTTCAGGTTATGAAACCGTGACAGTGAGTGGCAGAACTTTTCGTTTAACTTCCACCACCAAACGTTATAATGAAATCATTTTGGTCGTCTCAGATAACGACCTTCCCCGTGTTCTCAAAATGAAACGTTCCGACGAAGAAATCACAGAAATTGCCTTTTCAGGCATAGCAACCAATATTGGTCTCGGAACAGGACTATTCAACTTCCAACCTCCCACAAGCTCACAGATTGTTGAGAACCCTCTCAACCAAAAGGAGTAATTGTGACACCAGTTTCTCGTACAGAAGCACACCGTGTTTTTGCGGATTTGTATCGCAAAACAAGAACACCCGAACACCAACAACTCATTGATGAAGCCATCTTAAAATCGAATGATGTCTTCATTCGGATTGATCTCATCCGGAAAGTTGACGAAGATTACGAAAACAAAAACAAACCCAAAAAAGAGGACAGTCGTGACCGAGGACTTCCAGAAAAGGAACAACCCCGAAGAGAAGTGATTTCTCGTACCACAACTCCCGAACCAAAACCAAAACGATCGAGTGACCTAGTCACGATTGATAGTGCCAAACAAAAACAAAACCCTATCAGAAAAAAAGCCACCGAACAAAAACAAGGTGGAGGGCTACTCGCAGGCCTTTTTGGTGGTGGGAATAATGCAAATAGTTCCATCGGTAAGTTCGCAAAAGACACTGGAACCATCGATATTGGTTTGTTTGGAAGAAATCCAACGATTTCTAATAATGTGGAAAGGATCTTTCGTGGATTAAAGGAAGATGTCCTCATTCCAACGATCCAAGCTCTTCGTGTTTCAGAACAACAAGGTTGGAGGATATGGACTCCCCTCGTTTACAATATCATTAATAATTTTAATAAGTTTTTTAATGCCTTTGCATCATTAGATGCACTCATATTAGATAAAATATCTGCAGACATTTTTTTAGAACGTTCGCTTAAGATGCAGATGTTTTATGTACGTTTTTTGCAAAGAGACGACGCAAAGGATATCATCTTATCTAATTTACCAGACATTGTAAAAATGGATGAAAAACTCACACCTAAATTAAACAAAATCATGGAAGGTGTGAATTACGCTCTTAATTTAGAAAACAACAAACCAAAGTTATCCGATGCTATCACTGCATTTTACATTGTAGCGAAGAAAAAAATGTTCACATGGCCGGAGATTGTAACTGATTTGCGGGTCCCACCCATCCAAGAACATAAATTCCAAGCAGCTCGTGAAATCCAAAAAGAAGTGGAGATCACAGTTGCGAAAATTTCAGATGATATCAATACAAGATCTTTCAAAAAGGAAGAATTACAGAACCTTAGATCACGATATTTTTCAATCGATGATAAAGGGAAAATCAGTTTTGATTTTTTAAACCAAGTTGTTGACGATTACATGGCTCACCACATGCCAGAGTCGGCAAAAAGTCAAACTATGAAAAACAGTTATAAATCACAACCTCATAGGCTTGTGTATTTATTGCTCAGAGATTTACAAACCGTTTACATCAACCTCATCGAAGGTTATATCCGATTGGGTGACAAAAATCAAAACCAGGAACTTCTCATCATCCAACCAGGTCTCTTTCGAAATGAAATTGACCAACTGAATACACTTGTCCGGACCATTGACAATTTTAATAAAAAATTCCCAAGTTTTCAATATAGTTTCCAACAATATGGAATGGATTATAGTACAGGGAATGCGGCGAATGATCAGATTGCGGGTACGATTGTGCAAGCCTTACAAGAAGCTTCCGAATTTTTCGGAAGTTTTGCGGGCAAACTCAACATCATTGTAGAAAACCATTTGATGGCAAAGGTGACAGAATCCAAAGGCAAAGCAAATGACAAAATTGCTTCTACAAAAGACAAAGTCATTGAAGAAGTAAAAATTGCACAAAGATTCATACCTCATCACGATAAAGCTATTGTTGCAAAAGAAAGAATCAATGGAATGAAAGTGGAAGATGTTTTCATTCAATTTACGAAATATTTATACAATTATGCAGTGATTTTTAAGGATCCAACTACTACATCTAAACTCACAGCCCACAGAAAAATTGAACAAGAGCTCGTGAAATTAAACAAAGAATATGAACGTCTCACTTATTCAACATTCCACAAAGATAGTGGAAATCCTGATCCTGAACCAACAAGTGAACAAGAAAGTAGTGAATCTTTGATAAACTCCGAAGAAGAGGAAGAAACTTGAGAGTTCTTACTGGTTTACAACCATCAGGTAAATTACATTTAGGAAATTACTTTTCAGCGATCAAAAAAATCTTAGACTACCAATCCAAAGAAGAACTTTTTTTATTCATAGCAAACCTTCATGCATTAACAACATTTCGATCCAAAGAAGAGTTAAAGGAATTCACTCTTGAATGTGCTATCGATTTACTCGCATTAGGTGTAGATCCAAACAAAACTGTATTTTGGGTTCAAAGTGATGTACCACAAGTGACTGAACTTACATGGTATTTATCACAATCGATTACTGTTTCGCAATTACAATTAGCTCATTCATTTAAAGACAAAGTCGCCAAAGGATTTGTCCCTGGAGCTGGACTTTTTACTTATCCAATCCTTATGGCAAGTGACATCTTACTTTTTTCAGCTGAAAAAGTACCTGTTGGAAAAGACCAAAAACAACATTTAGAATTTTCACGTGACATCGCCGAAAGGTTCAATGCTCAATTTGGAAATGTTTTAACCATTCCTGAGCCAGATATTGATGAAAATACTGCTACTGTTCCTGGTATAGATGGCGCTAAAATGTCCAAATCTTATAACAATACCATCAATTTCTTTGGAACTGAAAAAGAGATCAAAAAGAAAGTGATGGCAATTGTGAGTGATTCAAAAGCCATCGAAGAACCAAAAGATCCTGAAACTTCTGTCATCTTCCAAATCCATTCTTTATTTTTATCTCAGTCGGAAAAAGAGTCACAAATACAAAAATACAAACAAGGTGGATTTGGATATGGTGACCTCAAAAAAGATCTTCTCGAATCGATCTTAGCTCATTTTTTACCATTCCGATCCAAACGCGAAGAATTAACACAAAACTTAGATTATGTGCACTCTGTTTTAAAATTGGGAAAAGAAAAAGCAGAATCAATCGCAGAAAAAAAATTGGATGAAGTGAGAAACACTCTCGGGATTTACCCTTTCTAATTTTTAAAGAGACCAAAAACCTTATTTATAAACCACTCGTTATGTGAGAGTGAATACAAATCTACTTCCAAATTCGAAACTTGGTTGGTTTTGTTTGGGAATCTGCTTTACGGGAGCAGTTCTTAAAATTTGTATTTTTTTCCCAGGGTTATATTCAGTCCTTTTCGTCTTCCTTCTCTTTTATTTTTGTATCTATCTTTTATCACCACCATACTTAACAAAATACTGGGATAAAACTTTCCATTGGGCATTGTTTGCGTCCTTCCTCTTCCTTTTGTTTTCCGATACTAACCAAATTTCAAAGCCAAAACAAACAAAACCTTTCTTTCGAGAATATTTACTCCAAGAATTGAACAAATCTCCACTTTCAGCATTTGAATCTAGGATTGTTTTTGGTCTCGTTTCTGGTTCTACAAAAGAAATCCCAAAAGACTTTAAGGAACTTGCAAAAGAATCAGGGATACTACATTTATTTGCCGCATCGGGTCTCCATCTGGGAATCTTTATAGGTTCTTTACAATTTATAGGAAATCTCATTTTTACCAAACATAGATGGATTTCGATCCTTATATCCCTTGGGATCGGATTTCTCTATTTGTATGTCCTGAATTTTCCTGTTTCATTTGTGAGGGCATATCTTTTTGCTTTATTCACTTTAGGTTCATCCCTTTTTTACCGCCGAATCGCTGTTAGCGATTTATTAATCATTTCTTCTGCGATCATTGCTTTTTTTTTCTTCTCTGATTTTTTGAGTGTTGGTTTTTTACTCTCATTTAGCGCTGTATTTGGTATTTTTTATCTCAAACCCAGTTTGGATCGAATGTTATTCAAAAATTCAAAATCATTATTCAAAGATAATTTCACGCTCACAATTGTTTGTTCCCTTTGTAGTTTTCCCGTTTTAGTTACCTACTTTAAGGCTTTTTCTTATGGAGGGATTTGGATCAATTTTTGTTTGGTTCCTATTGCTGGAATTTTACTCCCAAGTTTGTACATAACACTTTTTGTCCAAAGTATTTTGCCAAATTCTTTCCTTCTCACACTTGGAGGTTGGATTTGGACACCAGCTAGTTTTATCCTTTCTCTTTTTTTAAAATTTTTTCAATCCTTATCCGATTACGAAAGAGCCTACAAACAATGGAAAGGTGACATTTCTACCCTAGTTTGCCTTTCTATATTCCTTATCTTATTACTTTGGGTTCTACACCGTTTCAACCTAAACCAAAAACGGATCACCAATTTGATTGTGTCCATTCTTTTGGGTTTATTTTTTCCTTTTAGTTTCTTATACCAAAACTCGGATTCTGTACCCTTTTTTTCCCAATTTGGGAAAGGTTTTTTTACCTTCTCGATAGAGAATTCATTTTTTCTATATGGTGTGTGTTCTCCAAACAAACGTTTGGAAATGCCAATGCCACACAAACCCATCAAACACATCTTATTTGAATCTGAAACTTGTTTGCAAAATGTTTTACGTCTGAAAAAAAAACACAAAATCCAAGATGTAGTTTGGTATGATCGGAAATTATCTCCCTTTATCAGATTTATGGAAAAGGAAGGGATTCAAATCCAATCCTCCATTCATCTCGGGCAGAATCTAACAAAAGACATTTCCTTATTTCGTTATGATGGGAATCCAAAGGAAATTTTATCCTTATTACATTCCTTAAAAGAAGCAGAAAAAAACAATTCACAGAAACATTGGCAGGGAATCCTCGTTCTCGACTTTCCACCATGGAAAAAAAAGGAAGCGAAAGAATGGGTTCTTTACCAAAAACTACTTGGGATTTCTAAGGTATGGAAAATAATCATCGTTGAGGATCATTTTGAAATCCCCTTACTCCACTATCTCACAAATCCAAACCTTCTTTGAAGAAAAAGGAATCCGTGCCCAAAAAAAATTTGGTCAAAATTTCCTCATCGACCAAAACATTGTGGAATACATTGTAAACGTCACAAAACCTTTGTTTGCTCCTGATGATGTTTGTTTGGCCGAAATTGGGATTGGACTCGGTACATTAACCTACCCGATCTTAAGTTTTCAAAAGAATACAGATTTGTTTGAAATTGATTTTGCCTACATACAATTGGCAAAGGATGATATTTTGCCAAAATTTCCAAAAGCAAATTTATATCCAGGTGATGCCTTAGAAAACTTATATCACATTTTTCCTAAAAAAGTTTTTGTATTTGGAAACCTTCCTTACCACTTAACAACAGAAATCATCAACACACTCATCATCCATTGCCGTAAGTTCCAAGGTGGGATTTTTATGGTACAAAAAGAATTTGCAGAACGCCTTGTAAAAGAAACATCTTCCCTTTCTATCTTTTTATCTGCTTTTTGTGAGGTTAAATACCTAAAGACTGTTCACAAAAATTGTTTTTTTCCCATTCCCAAAATTCACTCCGCATTATTATTACTCACTCCCAAACAAACCAATACAAAACTACACTGGTCTCCCCAAACAGACAAAGAGGTTGAACTTTGGTCACGAATGTTACGCACAGTTTTTTGGGGGAAACGAAAACAAATCCAAGTGAGTTTGCGAGAGTCTCCTTTTTCGGAAGAACCAGTCTTTCGGGAGGCTTTGGGCGAAGCCTTAATACGATCTGGTATCCCTCCGACCAAACGGCCTGAAGAATTGAACCGTGAACAATTTCTGAATCTCGGTCAACATTTGCTTGACATTTTGTCAAAATGATGTCAAATCTAGTCCGCTATGTTTGAGAATTTCAAAGCTCCCCCCATTGTCACCTATGCAATCCCAGTCTTTTTCCTTTTGATTGGAATTGAAGTGTACATCGGTTATCGTAAGAACAAAGACCTCTATCGGCTCAATGATTCCATTGCCGATCTAAGCACGGGGATTATTTCCCAGATCTGGGGACTTTTCCAGAAGGGTGTGGGATTATTTGCGTATTTTTACATCTACGAACACTTTCGTTTTTTTGAATTCGCGATGACTAACCCTTGGGCTTGGGTCCTTTGTATTGTTGGCCAAGACTTTTGTTATTATTGGTCACATAGATTGGCCCATGAAGTGAATTTTCTCTGGGCAGGCCACGTCATCCACCACCATAGCGAAGAATACAATCTTGTTGTTGCTCTCAGGCAAACGGGGCTCGGTGGACTTGTGTCTTGGATTTTTTATGTGCCACTCGCTCTTGTTGGGTTCCATCCCTGGATGTACCTTGCAAGTGGACAAATCAATTTGATCTACCAATTTTGGGTCCATACGAAAGCAGTTGGGAAAATTGGAAAGATTGGTGAGTTCTTACTTTCCACCCCTTCCCACCATCGGGTGCACCATGCCATAAACCCCATCTACATCGATAAAAACCATGGTGGGATTTTTATCATCTTCGATCGTATGTTTGGTACATTTCGGGAAGAAACGGAAACCTGTGTTTATGGAACCGTAAAACCCCTACGGAGTTTTAACCCAGTGTATGCAAACTTTCATTATTACTGGGAATTGATAAAACAATCTTTCCAGGCTGAATATTTCTTAGATAAAATTCTCATTTTCTTCAAAGCACCAGGTTGGATTCCTAGGCAAGGGAACAAACCGTCTGGTTATTTACCAATCCCAGAAGTGAGTCCAAATTCTTTCCAAAAGTATGACCCGAAACCAACCTCAGAAGTGAAAACTTATACGACCACTTGGTTTGTTTTGGTTTTGTTACTTTCATTTGCCTTTTTGCTTTTTGTACCTAAATTCAGTTTGGTATCACAAATCCTTGTGACCATTTGGGTGACACTCTCCCTCCTTGCCATCAATGCTCTCATTGAAAACAAGTCTTGGGCAGGAGCTATGGAAATTACGCGGTTACTTTTTGGGTTTTTGGTTCTCGGTTACTTTGATGTAGGCTGGGCTTATTATGCCATCGGCATCGTATGTCTGATTGTTGCAGGAATTTACCTCTACAGAACGGGCCAACAAAAAACCCAACCCGTTTCTTAACCAAATGATAGAAGAGGTCGGTTTTCCTCCGCCCTCTTCCCTTCTTTTTTCATTCCGTGCAACCAAGAAAATCCAAATCCATTCTCAAGTGGCCTTACCCTACCTTCGAAATTATAAAATTAGATCTCTCGAGTAGGACGAAACCATAATTAACAACGTTAATAAATAGACTCCTTCCCGGAAAAGGGAATGACAGCAAAGAACTCCTCTTTCTTATGTCACATAAAAGCCATGATTGACGCAAGTTCCCGACCTCTTCGCCTTGACCAGGCGAAGCCCCGTGAGAATTTGGCATTGCACCATAGTTTTTGAGGCGAAATGAGATGAAGCGAAACCGCAGTTACTATATCATACTGGTCCTAATCCTCTTTGTCGTGACCTACTCGGCCTATGCGGCATACCAAAAGCAAAAAAATGGTCCTGTTTTTTTGGACAACCATGTCTTCCAAAGATACAACGACCAATGGGGACTCTGGGTAGACTTAAATGCTGAGAAAAAAACCCTTCTCGAAAAAGCATCTGAATTTGGAATCCTTGCCCAAGAGGTGATGGAAATCAACCACCTGACAGAGGCCGAACTCAAACGTTTGAAACGATCTATCTTTTTTCCATACTCTGCGGAATACATGCGGAACCTCCAAGAAAAGGAACTTTTTCGGGAAACCATAGAATCACCGATTGACCAATTCATTTGGCCTGTTTTACCGAATAACAAATCTCGCATTTCGTCACGGATTGGAAGGCGCTGGAACACCTGGCATACGGGTCTTGACATTGCCATACCCAAAAACTCAGTAGTCCTTGCTGCGGCAGATGGAGTGGTAGAAGAAGCGGCAAGAGGTGGAGATTATGGCCTTGCTGTTAAAATTTACCACCATGACATGAACCATTTCCATACTGTGTATGGCCATAACCAAGAGTTACTCGTAAAACCAGGTGACGTAGTTAAAAAAGGCCAGATCATCGCTTTTTCTGGAAATACTGGAAAATCAACAGGGCCTCATGTCCACTTCGAAGTCCGATTTCATAATGTGTATTTGAATCCAGAAAACTTTCTCACTCCATTTGAAGAAGGTGTTGCCACAAACCTTGTTGGATTTGCAGACTAAATATTAGTGACTAACCTTACAAAGAACAGTTGGACAGATGAAGTTTATGACCGTCTGACAACAGTAATCCCACAAAAAACAGGCATTGTTTGTTTTGATTTTGATAATACCCTAATCCGAAATGATTTTGGCGAAAAAATCATGGACCAACTCATTTTAGATGGTCTTACATTTTTACCAAATGACCTATCGTTTTTTTTCAGAGATAAAAAACTCTGGAAAGACCACACCAAACTCAGTTTAGCTGAAAAGGAACATTTGGTATGGGAAGAATATACATACCAACTAAAGGAATTTGGAATCGAACGAGGGTATCGTTGGACATGTTTTTTATTCCAAGGCCTAACTAAAGAGGATTATTATACTGTTTCTCGTCGGGCATGGGAAAGAGTGAACCAACCTAACGAAGAATCAGGTGTTTTCCCACAAGTCGAGATGATAGACCTCATCAAGTATTTATACCATTACAATTGGCAAGTGTATATTGTAACAGCATCACCTGAACCTGGAATTGCAGCCATTGCTCATCACTTTCCTGTTTTAGAATCAAATGTGATCGGAATGAGACAAGTATTAGATGGCAATCAAAAATACACACATGAACTCATTGAACCATATACCTATGGTGAGGGAAAAGTAAAAGCAATCGAAGAAAGGATTGGTCAGTATCCCGATTTAGTGTTCGGCGATTCGTTTAATGACTATCCAATGTTATCCAAAGCAAAAGAATTTGGAGTGGCGATTGATAAGGGTGACCCAGAATTTGTCTTGGCCTGCCGTGCAAAAGGAATTCTCATCCAACCATACTTTAGTTTCCCTACTCTTACAAAATGAATCGATTGTATTTAGTATCCAATTCCATAGGAAATGATTTAGACCTTCCTCCTCGCACCAAACAATTGCTAGAAGAAGCAGATTGGATTTTAGGAGAAGAACAAAGGACAACCTCAACCCTACTCAAAAAACTAGGGATCACAAAACCCTTTGACCTCTTAAACGAACATACAACCAAAACAGAAATGGATGAAATTGGGATGAAACTAGCCATGACCAAACGGACTTGTCTCATCTCCGATTCTGGTAGCCCAGGACTGGAAGACCCTGGCAAATGGCTTGTCCCACTCGCATGGGACATGGGTGTGGAAGTGAGATCCGCTCCCGGGCCTACTGCACTTGTTTCTGCTCTTACAAGTTCAGGATTTGCCACTTCCCCTTTTTTATTCCTTGGATTTTTACCAAGAGAGGAAAAAGAAAGGGAGAAAACCATCAAACAGTATTTGGGCCTAGGGATCACCTTGGCATTTTATGAAACACCATACCGTGCCAAACATTGTTTGGAAACTTTGAGCAAACTCCTCCCCCAGGACAGAAGGGTTTTCCTTTCTCTTGGCATTTCATTTGCCCATGAAACTTCTTTCCGCGGACCTGCAAAAGAAGTCCAAAAAAAATTCCCACAAGGGATGAAACTCCCACCCGTATTTGTGATCGAAGAGAAAAAAGAAAGGCACAAACGATAGTTTCTTGACAGTACCTCTGTTATATTGGACGCTTGGACAATGGTCAGTAAAGTAGAACAAACAAGTGACGGATTAGATCCATTAATTTCAGAATCAGGCGACTATATAACAGATGTTGTCAAAGAAAATCTGAAACTCATCCGTCATACCAAAGGATTTTCCTTGGACAAACTCGCAAACCGATGTGGCGTGAGCCGAGCGATGTTGTCCCAAATTGAACAAGGGAAATCTGTGCCGACCATTTCTGTTTTATGGAAAATCGCAAACGGACTCAATGTTCCTTTTTCCGAACTGCTCAAAGAAAAAAACCAAGACGGAATCCATATTCTCAAAGCAGAAAATTCCAAAGTTTTATATTCCAACTCGAAAGTGTTTGCAAGCCGTGCCCTTTTTCCCTTCCTCGGAAACCGCAAAACAGAATTTTATGAACTCATTTTAAAACCTGGTGGCCACGAAGTGGCGGAACCACACAAAACAGGAACAACAGAAAACCTAGTTGTGGTATCTGGAAAACTTCGATTGCGTGTGGGCGAAAAGGTAGTGGAACTAGAACCAAAAGACTCTGTTTTTTTTAAAGCAGACGTATCACATGAATATTCCAATCCAACTGACCAAGAAACTCTTATGTATTTGGTAATGGATTATACGGATGAAATAGGTTAAATTGGAATATAGAGAATTAAAAGTCAATTTACCTAAAGAATTATCGGATCCTTTTTATGAACTTCTGGATTCTTTACAATGTGCTGGGTATTATGAAATTCTTTTTGATGGGGAAGCTCCAAAAGAAAAAGACCAAGGCCTCATCCGAGACAATACCAATATTCGAATTTATTTACAAACTGATGAAGTGGAAAAAGAATTAAAAATTTTAATATTTTTAAAACTTCATGCACCTAATAATTCTAATTCGGAATCTCGTATCATTGAAACTAGAGATTACGAAGAAGCTTACAAAGAATATTACAAACCTTTCCCAATTGGAAACAAACTTTGGGTGATCCCTACCTGGGAAAAAAATGAACCGAATACAATTGCCTTATGGCAACCATCAAATGGAATTCCGCTTTTCATCAACCCAGGAGTGGCATTTGGGACGGGCCACCATGAAACTACTAAACTGATTTTAGAACATTTGGATTCATTGTATGCTGAAGGTAAGTTTTTATTCCAATCAGCATGTGATGTAGGCACTGGGTCAGGAATTTTATCCATAGGCCTTGCGAAATTTGGGGTATCCAAAATATTTGCATTGGATATTGATCCAAATGCAGTAAAAGCAGCTTGGTCCAACTGGACTGAAAACGAATACCCAAAAGGTTTTCAATTTAGCGTAGAAGAATCAGGTATCGATAATCCAAAATTATCCGAACAAAAGTATGATCTTGCGATTGCCAATATTACATTTGCTGTTTTATCACAAAACATCCGTCATTTGGCAAAAATCAACGCACCACGGATTATTTTTTCTGGTATCATCACAGAGAAAAAAGATGATTTTTTAAGTTTATTACAAAGTCATTTGCCAGGCAAACTCCTCTACTCCAAGGAATGGAATGAGTGGTGGGTGCTTGATTGGCAAAGAAACTAATTTCGATTTAAAAATTTGATCAAACTTACCTGATTCCCTTTGTCGTTGTATTCAATACGATCAAAAACTGATTTTGTCATAAGGATCCCACGTCCATGTTGCACATGGGCTTCGTTCATTTCATCTATGGATTTTTCCATGTGTTTTTTATGATCAAATCCTTTTCCTTCATCTGTGATACGAAATGCTACATACTCGCTACTAAAGGAATATTCGATTTTTACTTTTTTTTGTCGATACCTTGGGTCTTCTTGTCGCTTCTGTAAAAATTCCAGATAATTCCCTTCAATCAGTGCTTTTGATTTTTCATCAAAACTGATATTTAAATTACCATGTTCAACAGCATTTATGATAATCTCCCTTACCGATGATCTAACTTCTGTTTGTTCAATTGTGCTTAAATATTTTGCTAATTGGGCGGTGATTTTTTGAGATACAAGTTCTGCATTTCTGAGATAATTATTCATCGATAGTTCAATTTTTTCTGAATCAATGAGTTGTATGATGGTATCTTCGTATTCTGGTGACAAGGTCATAAGGACTTCCCTTGTTTCGTCAAAGTTTATGTATTGTATCCGACAAACCATTTCTTTTGGTTCTTTCACGTACTTCTGAGAAAGTTCTGTTTTAAAATTGATAGCAGAACCAGTCATTTTTAAGTCTGTGAGTTTATCATTCACAAACATAATATTATAATCCGATTTTTGGTCACGGCCCGTATAGAGGATTTCGGTGATTTTTTTATTACGAAGATCATCCAATCGATACCCGAGGTGTTTTGATAAGGACCTGTTTGCATTGATGATTTCAAAATTCTCATCCATCATTAATATCACTTCATCCGATCCTTGGAAAATTTCCCGGAAACGTTTTTCGGATTCCTCAATTTTAACCTTCGCATGGGATAAATCTCTTAAATTTTCTCTGAGACTTCTGGTTAAAAAATTGATACGATCGGCAAGACCCAGGGAAAGTAAAACAGTTTGTAAGGCCGTACCAATTTGGATCGTCCATCGAGTGATATGATTGTCTGATAAAAATCCTAAACTTTTTAAAGAATAAAGTAAGACACCAAACAAAAAGAATGCCCATGAAATAAGGTAATATCGTGCTGTCCTAACATTTGCAATATATGTATACGTTCCACTATACACTAGTAAAAGTGCAGTAGGTACTGTTAATAATATTGAAGTCACCATTGCAAGACGATAACGTAAAAAGAATGTGACCAAAGAAAACAATACAAGGATTCCAACCCAAACCCACATCAATTTTGAAACTCGTGGTAAGTGTTTTTTTAAACTTAAATAATTGTTTGTAAAAATGATCCCAGTGATACAAGACAAACAGATGAAAAATGGCAAAGAATAATTTGCCCAAAATACCCAATTAGGCCACATGTATTGGAATGCAAAACCATTATTGACTAAATGAAAGAAAAAGATAGAACTAATAAAAAATAAAAATAACAAATAACTTTTTTCATAAGTGAAAATATAAATGAAAAAATTATATGCAATCATCACAAACAAAATCCCGTAAAAAATACCAAAAATCATTTGTTCTTTATATAATTTTTGATTAAACTCTTTCTCTGTCCACATACTCAAAGTTAGCGGGATTGTTGACTCAGATTTTATCTTTAAATAGTAAACGGAAGTGGAGTTTGTTTGGGAAATAATAGGAAACACAGGATTTCGATAATCCACATTCCTCTTATCATAAGGAAAAGAATCGCCAAGAGTTTGTACAAATCCATTGGTAAGAGGGACACCAAAAATTTTGATCTCGTCAATCAGCGGAAAATCAAATAGTAAATTCCAGCGTATCATTTCTTTTGTTGGATTCCGCACTTCCATTCTGACCCAATAAACAGATTGGGAAAAACCTAAATTCGGTGAAGTGAGGGTATTGAATTCTCCATCTTTTGCACCAGAGAGAATGGAAGATTCTAGAATCGACTGTGAGGGATCTTCTAAAACCAATACTTGGTTCCATATCGAATTCCCATTCATCTCTGTGTCTAAATCGATGATTGGTTTTGCACTGAGGTGAACAGGGACAAACAAAAACAGTGAGAACGTACAAATGCGGGAAAGGGTGAAGAAATGTTTAAAGAAACTTATATTTCGCATAAAAAAGCCAAGGTCAATAGATTCTAATTTTGTAATTTTTCTAGCCTTTTTTGTTTTGGGTGCTAAAATAGGGGAAAGTTCTATGAATCGAAAAACATTCCTAAAAAATTTGACTGCCACTGCCGCAGGAGTGAACCTCCTTTTCCCTAAAAAATTCTACGGACAATCCACAGGTGTTGTCTCTTCCGAAACAAAAACAAGGCCATCTGGTTCCAAACGTGCCATCGTGCTAGGTGGTGGACTTTCGGGACTTTATTCCGCTTATTTACTCAAACAAACTGGATATGACGTAACTGTCATTGAACGTGGAGATTCTTTTGGTGGAAGGATCTCCACATACACAAATCCAAACCTGGGAATCGTACAAGACTTAGGTGGAGAATGGATCGGGGAAAACCAAACGGATATTAAAAGTTTGGTAAAACAACTTGGTTTGGAATTGGTGAGCGCAAATGTTTCTGAGAGATTTTCTCTCTCTAAAGCCAATGCAGACCAACACAAAATCTCCAGTGGTTCCATTGATACTTTAGACAAAGTCATCGATTTACACAAATCTTTAGGAAGTAATCAAAAACAAGGATTAGATAAAATCAATTTTGCATCCTATGCCAGATACCAAGGACTCACTGAAGAAGAAATTCGTTCTATGAATGAATTGTATCGAGTCATTTTGGGTGCGGACTTAAATCAAATTTCCAGTGAATCTGTCCTTGATGATTTGTCTGCCTTACAATCAGCACTAAAACCAAAATACCTAGTGAATGGAGGAGCAGGCCAAATCATCCAATCCCTAGTAAACCAATTGAAAAACCAAGAATTACTTTTAGGCGAAACAGCAACAAAAGTTTCCCAACAAAAAAACCAAGTCTCTGTTGAATTATCTTCTGGTAGAACCATCAAAGGGAATTTAATCGTTTGTACTTTACCAACAGCAGCAGTTTTAGATATCAAATGGACACCTACTTTGCCAAAAGATTTGATTTATTCTGCCCTTCGGATGCAAACAGGAAAAATTTCTAAGAATATCTGCTTTGTAAAAAGTAATTCAAATTTATCCAATTTTTTCCAAACAACAAATACTGCTGCTGAAACATTTTATGTTTCTGACCTAGCCATTGGACAAAATATAACTGCAGTTACATCAATATCAACTGGCGATCGAGCTTCTCTTTTTGAAAAAGGTAGTGATCGTCAGAAAAAAAATCTAATGTCCTCAGCACTTGAAGAAATTGGGATTCTCGACTTGGTTTCTGAAAATCCATTCCATTTCCATAGTTTCCAAAAATCAACGGGGCGGTCTGGATTTGTTTCGTTATTCCCACCGGGAAGTTATGGAATCAAAGATGTTTGGAATGAACCATTCGAAAGAGTATTTTTTGCAGGTGAACACCTTGCTTTGCATACTGGTAGTATGGATAGTGCTGTTGCTTCAGCCATACAAGCAGTTAGCAAAACTTAATGGTTTTTTAATCCAAATAAAAACCTTAATGGTTTTGACCTTTGGATGAAACATTCATAAAGCAAAAAACTAACACTTAATACAACCAAATTGTGAAGGAAAAATTTTCCCCAAAGTGGGAAAATTGAATCCTTCATAAGGAAAGCAAAAACGAGTGAAATAGGATGGTGTAATAAATAAATCGGCAAACTTGCTTCAATGGTGTATCTACCTAATTTCCCTTCTTCATTTCCATAGCGAATCAATAAAGTGACAAAGAATATTGTCCATAGATATGGAGATAATACCCATACAAATATATGAAGAGTTCGGTACAGTGGATTTGCATAAGAAAAATAAATCCAAAGAGGGTCAGTAATTTCAAGATCCATAAGTAAAAGTGAAAAAAATATAGCCCAAACAAAAACCGCGGTTACTTTGAAAGGAGATGAGTTTTTTTGGACGAGAATTTCTTTCCAAAAAAAACAAAATACACCTAAAAGAAAAAATGAAAATTGATACACGAATGTGAGTTTAAAAATTCCATAATAAGATTCCCCTTTAGGGAATTGTGTATGTAATCCTAAAACAAATAAAAATCCCAATAAAAACAAAACTAATAATCTTAATTCAAATCCCTTCCAAAACTCTAAAGAGACAAATTTTTTGATCCACTTATGAATTAAAATATAAATCATGCTGAAACAAAATAGATCTACTAAAAACCATAAATGTGAATGTTGGAATTTTTCTTTCGTAAAAAAATATTTTAAAAATTCAAACAAATCAACATTAGGTGTTCGTACCTTTTCCATTAAAAAATATTGGATCGGCGCTAAAAAGATTAAACCAAATATAGTTGGGATGAGAATTCTTTTGAACCTTCCTTCCCAATAAAACCCGATGCCTTTTTTTTCTATCACCATCGCTGAAAAAAAACCAGAAATCATATAAAACATAGGCATCCGAAAACTATGGATCCAATAACAAAAATAGGATAGAATATCACTCCTCTCTTCCGTTTGGATGGCATATTGGATATCGGATGCGTAAACAATCGCGGAATGGAAAACAATTCCCAGTAATAAAGCAAAAGAACGTAGGTTATCTAAGTATACAAGTCGTCCCATTCCTCCATCTTTTTCTTGACGAAGGGAAAAAAACAGATTTTTTTAAATCATGACGGAACCACCTCTCGAACCTTTTTTCTCTGATATCAGTGATGAAGAAATACGTCGGGAAAGAAAAAAAGCCAAAGACTTAAAAAATACAGCTTGGTGGAAAAACAAACGTGGCTCAGGGATATGCCATTATTGTGGAAAAAAGTTCAAAGTAGATGAACTAACTATGGACCACTTAATACCCCTTATACGGGGAGGAAAGTCTGTAAAAGCAAATTTAGTACCTGCCTGTAAAGATTGTAATTTCAAAAAGAAACATAGCCTTCCTTTTGAAAGGGAGTTTTTTAGCTAATGGACGCCAAAGATTTAGGGTTCCAAGCAGATGATTTTTTACCAAATCGCACTACGGAAGAAATCGATTTGGTGGATGAAAAGGGAAATAGTTACCAATGGGAAGTTTTTTATTCCTTTTCCCTCTTTGGAAATGATTATTTGGTTTTTTTACCAACAACAGAACAAGAATACCAATTTGTAAACATTGAGATGGACGACCCTGATTCTGATGTACCTGGATACATTGTTATGCGTATTGGACAAGATGAAGCGGGTGAAGAAATATTAGAAGAAATCTTAGATGATGATGAACTCGAAGAAATCCGTGAATTTGTGGAAGATGAAATTGGACTCGTTGGCCAATTTCTCAACCGGGAGGAATGACCAAGGTTTCCCCTTTGCTGACCACTTCTCCTTTCTGATTTGACCAAACAATTTTCATACGAACTGCTTTGATCCTTTCCACTTTTTCTGTCACTTCCACAAGGCAAGTGATTGTATCTCCGAAATAAACAGGTTTTCGAAATTTCGTTGTCGTTTCTAAAGCAACTGTCCCAAGTCCAGGCAACTTCATTCCAAGAACGGGTGCTAGTAAAGAAGCAGCAAGCCCACCGTGAGCAATCCTAGTTCCAAAGTTTGTTGTTTTTGCATACTCTTCATCTACATGTAACGGATTGAAATCACCACTGATTCCAGCAAACAGATATACATCGGTTTCCGATATAGTTTTTGTGAATGATGCAGTATCACCAATTTGAATTTCTGAAAAACTTTTTCCTTTCTGATACATAAAACCTACATTACTAATTTTTATTGGGGAATGTTCTTTTTGGTGAAAACGAAAAATGATAAAAAACTCCGTTGTTTGGACTAGATGAACATTCTATTTCACGTCCATTCAACTGACTGCTCAATGAGAAGATCACTGACAAACCTATGGTTTCTGCTTTGCGATAATCAAAATCAATAGGAAAACCAATTCCATTATCACGATACTTCAAATCAAATTGACCATTCTCTTTCACTATAAATTCAATTTTAATTTGAGCATCTTGTTTCGGAATTTTAAATGCATGTCGAAAACTATTGGTTAACATCTCAGTGATCATAAGTCCCATTGGTATCGCATCAATAATATTGAATTCCATTTTTTGGATGTCTAATTCGATCAGAATATCTGACCTCATGTACATGAGTTTGATATTTTCGACAAGACTTGTGATATAATCTACCGAACTCAAACCAGACAAATTTTTGCTGCTATACAATTTTTCGTGAACCAATGCAATTGCTTTGATTCTAACGATACTTTGTTCTAAGATATCAGCTGTTTCAGGCGGCGAAGAATAAACTTGTAATTGCAAAAATGATATGATGACTGCTAAGTTATTTTTAACTCTATGGTGAACTTCAGTTAACAAAGTTTCATTTTCTTTGAGTGATTGTTCCAGTTTGGTTTGGTTCTCCATATAACTGGTCATATCCGTAATGACAGCAACTGCTTTATTGGCACTTCCATTTTTGGAAGGAATGAATAATCGATGTTCCAACGCCCACTTGAGTTTTCCATCCACCCTTTGTATCCGGTAAAGTAATCCAGTATGGTTTTCCCGTAATTGGTTCATCCAAATATGAGACATCCGAGCACGGTCACCTTCAAACACTCGATCAATGAGAATTTGAGGATTTGCAATGATA
This sequence comes from Leptospira sp. WS39.C2, assembly GCF_040833965.1. Classification (NCBI taxonomy): domain Bacteria; kingdom Pseudomonadati; phylum Spirochaetota; class Leptospiria; order Leptospirales; family Leptospiraceae; genus Leptospira; species Leptospira iowaensis. The sequence goes on along the minus strand of NZ_CP162142.1, from coordinate 1,167,270 downwards.
TCTTTTGTTTTGGTATCAAACAACCGACAGACTTGTTCGCTTAAAAAATCAATTTTCCAAGTATCAAGATTAAATACTATGACAGCGTCTTCTATCCGTTCTAGTATCACTTGAAACAGTTGGTCTGATTCAAACTTTTCAGATAAAACTTTTTTTTGGTATTTTAACTCACGGACGAGCAAAAAATAAATGATAAAGGCCGAGATTGTTACAAAACCCCAACCTTTAAAACTTTGTATTTCTCTAACATCATCCGCGGACAGAAAAAAAAGAGAAATTGTATAATCAGAGAAATAAATCCAGAGATACCCGAAAAACAAATAAAATATTGCAATTCGGGCCGCTGCTTTCACAATCTATGTAAACTCCTGAAGGCTTGAAAACCTTGAATGGACTGTCTCTTCGATTGAAGCTCCCAATTCTGTATAAAGTGTCCATAATTCAGACAGTTCTTTTGAAACATATTGGTTGAGACGACTCATTGACATCAAATACTTACCCACAAGATAATACGAAAGTAACTTCCGATCTATCATTTTTTCTTCGTTTGGATAAGAATCTGTCGTTTTATGAGTATCAATTTCTGATAAATAAAGAATTACAAACACAGACAACACATCCGCAAAGGCAAATTCAATCGATTGTTGTTTTTTTCGGTTTGGTTCTCCATCCATTTTTAGAATGATATCAAATAATAAATTTTGAATCGAATTTGTAACATTTAAAGATTCTTCAATTTTACTGAATTCTTTTTGAAATTTCTCCTTTCCTGGATATAAAGATGAAATGATGGACCTTTGGATTTCACTCGTCCCACCACCAATGGTTCCCAATTTTACATCGCGGTAAAATCGTTCTACTGCATATTCTTTCATATAACCATACCCACCAAACAATTGTACGGTGTCCTTAGCAACATCCTCGGCTAGTTCGGAAGAAATCAATTTTCCCAAACTACTTTCAAGTGGAGATGGTATTCCTCTATCTTTTCTTTCTGCAACCCAATAAATTAATCTTCTAGCTGCTTGGATGTAAACCCAGTTCCGGACAAGAATATCTTTCATTCCATAAAAACTAGAAATCGGTTTTCCAAATTGAACTCGATCATTTGCATATCGTAATCCTTTTCGGAAACAAAACTCCATTGCACCAGCTAGTCCTGCAACAAATACAGTCCTTTCCCACTCCAAGGTTTCTTTTCCAATTCTCATAAAACCAGTATTAAGTGGTCCGAGTAAATTTTCCTTTGGAATGATCATATCTTCGAAAACCAATTCAGCGGTCATTGAAGTATGATGTCCTAATTTTTTTAATACCTTGCTTACTTTAAAACCAGGAGTATTACTTTCTACAATGAAAGCAGATATCCCCATCGGTCCTCTTCCTTTTTCAGAAGTTCTTGCCATAACAACAAAAACTTGACCAACAGGGCCGTTGGTAATAAAAGTTTTTGATCCATTAAGTTTCCATCCACCTTCTACTTCTTCTGCTTTGGTAAGAAGGGATGCAGCATCAGAACCGGAAGCAGGTTCAGTAAGCGCAAAACCAGCCATCCATTCACCTGTTGCAAGTTTTGTAAGGTATTTGGTTTTTTGGGCTTCGGTTCCTTGGAAAACAATTGGCATTGTTCCGATCACTAAATGGGCAACCCAAGACAAACCTATTCCACCATCAAGGGAACCAGAAGCAAAAGCATCAGTTGCGATGGAACAAAGTAAACAACTTGCCCCTTCTCCACCGTATTCAGCTGGTATGGTTAGTCCTGTTAAACCGGCCTTTGAAAACTCTTTCCAGAGTTCATCAGACCAAATTTCTTTTTCATCTCTTTCTTCGGAAGATGGGAAAACCTTTTCTTCTGAAAATTGAAACACTGTATTGTAAAAACTTCTTTCCTCATCATTTAGATAAGGATTTAGTTTGGGATTGATCATTGGTAAATTCCTTCAATTTGTTTTGAAAAAACATCTGATATGATGTTTCTTTTCATTTTAAGAGTTCGTGTCATTTCAACATCCGGGTCAAAAGGTCTTGGAACCACATAGAAATTGTTAGCTGGAATCATTTCAAAAGATTTAAATCCATTATCTTTAGAAATAATTTTGGATATTTCTGATCGGAATAATTCTCTTACTTTAGGATTGTTATTCCATTCCGCTGCTTTGTCTTTGGAAATTCCTGGTATTTTAGATTCGACAGCTTCAAAATTTGGAACAATAAGAGCAGCCAATGTTTTTTTGTCGTGCCCAACAACCATCACTTGGTCAATGAAGGCTGATGTTAAAAGTTTATCCTCAATTGGGATTGGTTCTACGTTTTCACCACCAATTAGGGCAATTGTATCTTTCGATCTACCAGCAAACACTAGTTCTTTTCGATGGGATATCATCATCAAATCACCGGTGTCAAAAAATCCATCTGCATCAAAAACAACTTGGTTGAGTTCAGGTCTTTTATAATATCCCTTTAAGATTTGTTTGGATTTGATCCATAAAGTGCCTTTTTCGCCAGTTTTCGTAAGGATTTTTCCCGTTTCATCTTTTAAGCGAATTTGATAACCATCGATTGGAATCCCAACAGTTCCTTTTGTGGGTTTTGAATTGGAACGAATGGAAACAACTGCGGATGTTTCTGTCATCCCGTAACCTTCTAGTACCTTTAAACCAATGGCAGATAAAAATCCATCAACTACACTCGGTAAAGCAGAACCAGCCGAAATACAAATGCGAATTCTTCCCCCAAGCGCTTTATGAATTGTAGAAAATATTTTAATACTTAATAGTTTAAGTGGAGAGAGGAATATTAAAATCACCAACGCATAACTTCGTTTGCATAGAGAAACTATGAAGTTTGGTTTTTGAATTTCAAATTCATATCCCATAAACATTGCGTTGTATTTCGCCCAAGTAGAACCTACGTTTAAGAAAAAGTGGAATAATTTTTCTTTGAATCCACCTTCTTTAGCTACCTTAGTCATAATCCCATTGTATACCGATTCCCAAATCCTAGGAACTGATGGAAAAATGGTCGGGCGAAAATCGCGTAAGTCATCTTTCAAACTTGTCATATTGGAAATGAGAAAGTCCAAACCAAGAAAAATTCCCGCATATTCAATGGCCCGTTCAAAAGCATGCCAAGGAGGTAATAAACTCACTGCATTGTCATTAGAATTCATATCCAAACGAGAAATGGTATTCTGAATGGCGGTGATCCAACCTTTTTGGGATAACATAACACCTTTGGGATTTCCTGTGGTTCCGGAAGTATAAATGAGAGTTGCTAAAGAATCTGGATCAATTTGTTTGATTCGGTTATCTAAATTTTGTTTTCCATTTTTATTCCAAATTTCTTTCCCTGATTCAACAAGTGAAACAATTGAATTTGGTCCTGTGATCAATTCACCTTGATCATTTTCTAAAACAAAAATTTGTTTTAGGTGAGGAAGCTCAGCTAACAGATCTTCAATTCTTTTTTTATCTTTAGGTTTTTGAACAACTAAGAATTTTGCTTCTGAATGGTTTAAGATGTATAAAATTTCTTCTTTTACAATGTCTGTACCACGAGGGACAACTACAGCTCCTGCGGTTAATATGGAAAGGTCTGTGCGAAGCCAATTGACAGACGCATCACAAAAAAATCCGATCCGATCTCCAACCTCAACACCCAGTCCGATAAATCCCAATGTCAAGTGATCGACAAACTCTTTCAATTCTCCAAAACTGATCCCAGGGAACTCGGTAGCCGACTTCCGTTTCCGAAACGATATTTTATTTGGGAAGGTGTTTGCAACGGTTTCCAATGCTTGGTATAGGATTTGGTAGTTCTGGTTCATGGGTTTTTGCCTTTTTCAGTTCGTTCTTTTTACAGGAAATGTAGGATGGATAAAAAACCACTGTTCGTTTTTTGCAAGTTTTTTCTTATTTTTGACAAACTTTTCAGATAGGTAGGGCATAATTATGTTCTTTTGGATCCATGATGGCCGAATTTCCCCAAATCCACCTGCTGTACAACCAAATCGAGTGCCTATGGTGCACCCAAGTTCGCAACCAATGGCTACAGAAATTGGCGATGGAGGTTCCCAAAGCCCTCCGACAGGCTCTTTCCTCCACAGAAATCCTGGCGACGCATACAAGGAGTCTTCCCTTCCACAAGAAAAACTGGTGTTTTTCCTGCATGAAATCATGACAAGTCCCGTTTTCACAAAAATGGAAAACGAACCCATTTCCGATTGTCTTGATTCTATGTTGGAAAAAGGGATCCGCCACCTCCCCATCACAAACCAATTGGGACAACTTGTTGGATTTGTATCTGATAGAGACCTACTTGATAAACATAAGTCTTATGAAAGGAAAAATCCAGTTTCGGATGTGATGATCAAACGTGTATTAGTTGGAACTCCAGGTGCAGAAATCAGACAAGTAACAAAGGTGTTATTGGAAGAAAGAATTGGTTGTTTGCCCATCGTAAATGACGATAATATACCTATTGGAATCATCACTAGATCCGATTTACTTCGCCTTCTTTTGAAATATCCCAATTTGAGTTTAATGGTTTAATTTGAAGTAAAAGGAACTTTATGTTTTGGGATTTATTTGTTTTAGTTTTTTATTTTATAGCGGTTTTCTATTTTGGATTTCACTTTGCAAAGAATACACAAAAAGAAGATGATTTTTATTTAGCAAAAAAAGAAATCCATTGGGTATTTCTTTTGATCTCATTAGTTGCCACAGAAACTTCCAGTTTAACATTTTTAAGTATTCCTTCCTTATCATATAAAGGTGATTTTCGATTTTTGGAAATTGCTATCGGATATATTTTTGGGAGAACTATCGTAGCATTGTATCTTTTACCTTCTTATTTTTCAGGAAATACAATTTCTGTTTATGAATATGTAGGAAATCGATTTGGAAAATCTCCACAAAAAACTCTTTCCTTTGTATTTACCATCTCGAGATTATTAGGTGATGGGATTCGTTTGTATGTAAGTTCCCTTCCCATCGCATTTCTTATGGAACGGATGGGAATTTCGATTTCACCTGAAATTTTAGGAATTTTTGCACTTTCCATATTAAGTATTGTTACAATCATTTATTCAGTGTTTGGTGGATTCAGAGCTATTGTATTTACGGATGTTTTACAATGGGTCATCTATATTTTGGGTGGGATATTTGCTCTTGTTTTAATTTTAAATCAATTTGGTTTTCCTCAAATCCAGGAACAGATCCAACATTTAGGAACATTAGGAAAGTGGAATGTTTTTGTATTAGATTACGTCCAAACAGGTGATAATAGTTATTTTATCCTTTTTGCTATCATTGGAGGAGCTTTCATTTCCATAGGTTCGCATGGAACCGATTTGATGTTAGTCCAAAGAGTCATCGCCACAAAAAATTTACTCTCTGGACAAAAGATATTAATTGGAAGTGGTATCGTTGTATTCTTTCAATTTTTACTTTTTTTATGCATTGGTTCACTCTTGTATGTGTTTTATGAAGGCAAATCAATTCCACCTGACAAAGTTTTTAGTCATTTTATCATAAATGAAGTTCCGTCTCCATTCCTTGGGATCCTTGTAGCAGCCATCCTTGCTAGTGCGATGTCTACTTTAAGTTCCACCATCAATTCCTTGTCTCTCACTTGGGCCAGAGATTGGGGAATGGACAAATGGTTTAGCCCTAGAGTTTTGTCTTTGTTTTTTGGAGTCCTCCTCTTTTTGGCAAGCCTCATCCCTTATTTCCTTGTGGACACTTGGGAAAAGGGAATCCTCGAGATGGGACTCACCATTTTTTCCTACACACTTGGTCCATCAATCGCCGTATTTTTCCTTGCAAAAAGTAAAAAAGACCTTCCTGTTTCGGGTCTGGTTTTTTCTCTATTTTTCCTTTTGAACATCCTGACAACGGTTGGGATGGGGGTTTTTTGGAAACTTTCCTTTACCTTACTTGTTCCCATCGGTTTTGGGACTTTGGTAGGACTCGTGTCACTCTGCAAAATCATAAAAAAAGTTGACAGATAAGTGGTAGTTTGTTCGTCTAAAAAGTAACAATGAAATCATTCGCACACATTCAGTACCTCCTCCTCCTCGAAAATAAATAATTCGAGGGAGAAAGTGCTATGTGACAAAGCCCACTCCCAACCGGGATGTGGGCTTTTTTTATTTTGGGTCCCCCGGTCGGAAGTGAGACGCGGATACGGGGGAACCATGAAACCAAAAACCATTTACATCCAAGACGTCACCTTACGGGACGGGAACCAAGCATTAAAACGACCTTGGACGATTGATGAAAAAATCGAAGTGTTTGACTTACTTGTAAACTTAAACGTGGACGGAATTGAAGTGGGATTTCCTTCTTCAAATGAAGCTGAATTTCATACCTGCCAAGTGTTGTCAAAACGAGCTCCCAAAGGAAAACCCATTGCAGCATTGTCGAGAGCCAATGAAAGAGAAATCGGTGTCACTTGGGATGCTATCCAATATGCGGACACACCTCGGATGCATATTGTGTATCCTGTGAGTGATTTTTCCATCAAACATGTATTAAAGATTTCGGAAAAAGAAGTTTTACAAAAGATAAAGTCTTCAATTTCGTTTGCTCGATCCATTGTTGGACCAGGAGTGGAAATCCAATTCTCTGGAGAACATTTTGGAGACGCCATAGAAAACTTTGAATTCACGAAACTTGCATTCCATACAGCAATTGAAGCTGGAGCTAATATCATCAACTTACCGAATACTGTGGAAAGGTATCGTCCTTTGGTTTTTGTGAATATGGTTAAGGAAATCAAAGAATCTATTGGTGGCAAAGCCATGATTTCGATACACACCCACAACGATTTAGGAATGGCCACAGCTACATCTGTGGAATCAGTATATGTTGGAGCTGAACAAATTGAAGTAGCGTTAAATGGCCTTGGCGAACGAGCAGGGAATACAAATTTGTATGAGACTGCCATCGCATTACACCAAAATGGCGAAAATTTGAACATTAACTTCCAAAGGATTTATCCAACTGCCAAACGAATTTCCGAGTTAACAGGAATTCCTATCGGAGAAAAATCACCTATCATCGGAGATGATATTTTTTCACATAGATCAGGTATCCACCAAGATGGAGTCACAAAAACCTTAAACCAATCCAAAGGAGCATATAGAACTTTTTCTCCCGAATTTGTAGGTAGGATCGATAAGGAAACTATCTCTTTTACTAACCAATCAGGCCACAAAGCTATAGAGTTTTTGTTACAAAAAAAAGGAATCCAGGTTTCCAAAGAAGAGATACATAAATTGTTTTCATTAGCGAAATCAATCTCTAACCAAGAGAATAATAGAGAAATCACCGAAGAAGAGTTAGTGGAACTAAGCCAAACTTTACTCACATTTCAGTGAACAAAGAAAGGTTTTGTCCAGAGAAACTTAAGGCAAATGAACGGTAATCGTTGACAAATCTTTGTCAATCTGCCATAATTTTGATTGGTTTTTCTGGAGGTATCATGGCAGAGACTCTTATCAAACAAGCGCGTATCTTTGATGGAAGCACAAACCCATCATTTATTGGGGATGTGCGGATTAAGGACGGAATCGTTGAATCGATTTCTAAAACAGAATTGAGTCCCAAACAGGGAGAAACAGTCATTGATGCAAAAGGCCAATGGTTAACACCAGGATTTATCGATTTTCATACACATTATGATGCTGAAATTGAAGTGGCGCCAGATCTTTCAGAATCTGTTAGGCATGGAGTCACTACTATTTCTCTTGGTAGTTGTTCTTTGAGTTTAGCGTTAGGTGATCCAACAGACCTGGCTGATATGTTTAGCCGCGTTGAAGCTATCCCACGAAAAAACGTTTTATCAATCTTAGAGAGTAAAAAAAATTGGAACTCTGCCATTGAATATAAAAAACACTTAAACTCACTTCCATTAGGTCCCAATGTTACTTCCTTTGCGGGTCACTCAGCAATCCGTGCTCACGTTATGGGTTTAGAAAGATCATTAACAAAAGGAGAAAAGCCAACCAAACAAGAGTTAGACAAAATGAACCAACATCTAGAAGAAGCATTAGATGCTGGTTTTATGGGTTTATCAATTAATACACTTGTATGGGATAAAATGGATGGTTCCCGATTTCGCTCCAGGCCATTACCTTCAACATTTGCCAATTGGAGCGAATATGAATTTTTAAATAGGACCTTAAGAAAGAGAGGAAAAATTTTCCAAGGAGTTCCTAACGTATCCACGAAAATCAATGTATTGATGTTTTTGAAAGAAGCATTTGGTATTTTTAGAAAACCGTTGAAAACAACCATCATCTCTCTAATGGATGTGAAATTTGATCCAGGTTTGTATAAATTATTGGGTCTCATCGGACGAATTACCAATAAAATTTTTCGTTCCGACTTCCGTTTTCAGGCATTACCAGAACCGTTTGATTTGTATGCTGATGGAATGGATGTTGTTGTATTCGAAGAGTTCGCTGCTGGTGCAAAAGCAAATCATATTGAAGATGAATTAGAACGAAAAACACTCATGAAAGATCCCAAGTATAGATCTTGGTTCAAAAAACAATGGACCAATTGGTTCTTACCTCGAGTATTCCATAGAAATTTTAGAGAAACAAAAATCGTCGATGCACCAGACAAATCTTTGATTGGAAAATCCATTGATGATGTCGCGAAAGAAAGAGGTGTTCATTCGGTTACTGCATTTTTAGATTTGGTAGCAGAACATGGAAACAAAGTGAGATGGTATACGGTCATGGCAAACCATAGAAAAGAACCATTACAAAAAATTGTTTCTTATCCTGACATCCTCATTGGATTTTCGGATGCAGGAGCACACCTTCGAGGGATGGCCCATTATAACTTCCCTCTTAGGATGTTAAAACTTGTACGTGATGCCGAACTCGAAAAAAAACCATTTATGACAATGGAAAGAGCAGTCCACCGACTCACAGGAGAAATTGGAGATTGGTTTGGAATAGATGCTGGGTATATCAAGGAAGGAAAAAGAGCTGACCTTGTCATCATCGATCCAAACAAATTGGACGACTCTCTTGCAAAAGATGTAGAAGCACCAATGCCATTTATGGAAGGTTTCCAACGTTGGGTGCGTCGTAATGACGATACCATCAAAAAAGTTTTCATCAATGGAAAATTGGCTGTCGATAGTGGAAAACCAGTTTCTACTTTAGGGAAAGAATCAGGTTATGGCCGCTTTTTAGAATCTCAAATCGGCGTTTAAAAAAGGTTTGAAGTTGGGTACTGATTCGATTCAATTCAGTATCCAACTAAAACCATGAAGACAAATTATTTACTTTATAAAATTCCACTCCCCTTCCTGATCTTTGCTTTTGCCATCCAATGTTCTAGTAGCAAATATGCGGAACGAGACTTAACTTCGAAAAGTATGTCGAATGATTACGAGGAAACAAATGTTTCTTCAGGTGTTTCACCTTCTCCCAAGGTGGCAGAATCAAAACCGCAAGAAAACAAATCCCAAAAACGAATGATGGTTTATACCGTTGTTGTCAATTTACAATCCAAAGAAATAGAACCTAAAGTCACAGAGATCATCAAACTAGCTGAATCTTTTGGCGGATATGCCTTGCAATATAGTTCGCAAGGAACCATTCAATTAAAAATCCCTCAAGAAAATTTAAAAACATTTTTACTTACCTTAAAAAAAGGATCTCACAATTATTCTGAGGATGTTTCTGCAAAAGATGTTACGGAAGATTATTTAGATACAGAAATCCGTTTAGAAAACGCACAAAAAATGAGAACACGTTTGCTTGAAATTTTAAAATCAGCAAAAACATTAGAAGAAACATTAAAAGTGGAAGCGGAACTTAGTAAAGTTTCAGAATCTATCGAACGATGGGAAGGAAAACTCAAATACCTTTCGTCATCGATACAACTGTCTTCTGTTACCGTTCATGTCAGACAAAAATGGGAACCTGTTGTCCAAAAAGAATACCAACCAGGACCCATTGGATATCCTTTTTATTGGTTATACCTGGGACTTGGCAAAGTAAAAGATGGATTCATTTGGTTATTCATACAAGAAGTTCCAAAAGAAAAATAAGTATTATTGTATGAAAAGACTATTTTTCATCCTAACTTTCGTTAGTATTATATCATGTAAAATGCCTTTTGGTTCTTATCCAAAACTCACGGGACCCGTGGTTGATCCAAGTGGATATTTGCCAATTGATACCAAGTCAAAACTAGAAACCATTTTACTAGAAGAGGAAAAAATCACTTCCAATCAAGTTGTGGTTTATATTACAGAAAGTTTGAGGGAAAGTACAATTGAAAAAGAAGCAGTTGCTGTTTTTGAACAATGGAAACTCGGGCAAAAAGACAAAGACAATGGTATCTTGTTGTTACTTGCTCCAAATGATAAGATGGTAAGAATTGAAGTTGGTTATGGACTGGAATCAATCCTAACTGATTTAATTTCAAAACGAATCATTGATGAAATCATCATCCCCAATATGAAAGTTGGAAATCCTTCTATGGCGATGATCTCTGGTGTCACTGCCATTTTAGAACAACTCCGGACTCAATCACCAAAGTTAACAAATGAATTTTGCCCAAATCCATTTAATGATACCAATGCAGAATTACACTCTGATACAATTCCATACCTCATAAAGGAAACTAAACAATTTCGATCAATAAATTTTAAATTTTGTGTACTTCCATTAGAATCCCAATTTGCTTTAGAGGGAGCAGCCAATCACCTACTCTTAGAACGACAAAAATCTTCTCCAAATGTAAGTTCCGTTATTTTTGTCACTTCTCCTATAAATGAGTACAAAGGCACAATCGTGACAAGCCCAGATTTTTACTGGTCCCTAAGCCAAAACAAAATCAGGAGTATCTTCCATAATCGATACCAGGAAAGTCGAACAGGAGATTTTACAAATTATACATACCGCGCATTTTTAGATATGTTAGATCATATCCGTCATAATAATAAAATGATAATCGAAAAAGGCACTGGAATTTATGATCCTTACGATTCTTTAGAACAATTCTCTTATGACAGGGCAGGTGAAACCATTCGAAAGTTAGAAACAGAATACAAAATTGGAATTCAAATTCTCTTTTTAGATACAAAAAATGATTTAACGGACGAAGGAAAAAAATACCACCAATTGGCTTTTGGGAAGTCACCTGGGATCACCTTACTCTTTTCCTTAAATCATAAAAAATTCTTAGTTCATACAGATCAAAACTCGATGATAGAGTCAACAAATGGATCTACTAGTTTCCTCATCGAAAATCCGAAATTAGAACAAACGATCACAAATGCAATCACATCAGACTTAAAAGGTGCAGACATTGATTGGATCTGCATTCGAAGTGCGGAAGGAATTGACTCTTACCTCAATTCACTTCGTTACCAAAAAGATTTTAATTACGAAAATTCATCTCAAACAACATCGTCTACCTCAAGTGTACAAATCAACATCCAGGAACCACATTTTGTGTTTCAATTGTTCTTTATGTTGATGTTTTTTTTCCTATGGATTGGGTTGGCTTCGGGTGAGGGAATTATATTCTTTTATGGACTCTTCTATGTGATCGGAGTCATCATTCGAACGAAGATGTCTATTTTACCCGATTCACCTAATATGTATGTAATGTTTTTAATGTTGGCTTCAGCCATTTTAACATCAATCTTCATTTTTATATTTCGGAAACTGGGTTGGTCAACCACTGTCAGTTCTCACACTCGGGACTTTTTTACAAGTTCCGGTTCCAGCTCAAGCTCTAGTTCAGGATCCAGTTACCGTTCCTCTAGTACCTCCTACTCAGGAGGAGGAGGACGGTCAGGTGGTGGCGGTGCAAGCGGAAGTTGGTAATCAACTAAACTTTAACCAATCTTTGTGCAGAGTGGATCATTTGTGATTTCATTCTTTCGATGACTTTTCGATCTTTTGTTAACGCATACAATCGTAAACCACCAAGGTAACTCATATACAATTCATAACTCAGAGATTTGACAAGATCAGAACGAAGGTTTGGTTCAAATTTCAAAATACAAATTTCAACTGTCTCTAAAACATGTTGGACTGCGCGATTACGATACGAGTCAAATTGATTCAAATGGGAAATCTCACCAGAAAATAGAGCAATGGGACAATCTTTTCGAGAAGTATTCCTTTGGTTGCGAACAATGAAGTTAACCCATTTATCTATAAAGTCAGACATATCATTGGCTTTTCCAAGAACTTTCAACATCACGATTCTTTGTTGTTCTGATAAATAATTTAGATATTCAAAACCAATATCATCTTTTGATTTAAAATGATCATATAGAGTTTTTTTGTAAGCACCAGCTCGTTCTAATATTTCAGCGATACCAGTGGCCTGGAATCCTTTTTCACGGAATAAAGCAAAGGAACTTTCTAAAATCTTTTCTTTTGGTTTCAAACTCGACTCTCCTTTATTTACTCAGTTTCTCTTTTCAAAACATTCTTCTGAGAAGAATGGTATTCCAAAACAGAATTCCCATTTAGATCTTTGATTGATGATTTCCATTCCAAATTTCCATTTTTCAAAACGATTTCCAGAATTCCAAAGTTTTCATTTTTATATGTATTTCCAATTTTCCATTTAGATTCATATTCCAAAGGTAAAAATGGCAGAGGTAAATTGAACGAACTAGAAGTGATTTCAACGAGAGTTCTTTTGTTCGGTATTGAATATTCATGAATTTCCGCGATGTGTCGGTCTCCCGATAAAATCACCAATTCTTTTGTATTTGCAGATTGTAAAGATTGGATCAGTTTTTCTCTTTCGTGTGGGAAATTATTCCATTTTTCAAATGGTTGTTCTGTTGGAATCACTTGGATACTCGAAACAAAAATCAATAAATCGGAAGGTTTGGAAAACTCATTTTCCAACCATAACCATTGTTCGGCGCCAAGGATCGATCGATTCAGATCCTCTGAAGGACTGTAATGGCTTTTACCAGTAAAATAGGATAAAAAACTCCGTTGTAAAGGTGAACGAAAATACCGAGTGTCTGGTATAATGATATGAATCTTTTTGCCAGAGAATTGAATCCATTGCGAATAAAAAACTCCCTCATTATTTTTGGTTCCAAATGAAATGTTTTTTGGCATGAGTGGACTTACATTTTTTAAAAAGATAGTTCTCGAAAGTTCCTTCTCTTGGTATTCCGCCCCACTATCATTAATACCGTAATCATGGTCATCCCAAGTGAATAATAATTTTGTATTCGTTTTTAAAGATTTCCACTCTGGTCGTTTGAATTGTTTTTCATAGGCAGGAATTTTGTCTTTCGCAGACAAATGGTCCGCATACACAATATCACCGAGGAAAATCAGAAAATCTAATTTTTGAGACAAAATGGTTTGTAAGATAGGACTTTCTTTTTCTTGGTGCATACATGAACCAAAACCAATGGAAAGTGAATCCAAGTTTTTAGAGAAAACTGGATTTGTTATAAAAAGCAAAACGAAGGTTGGTATTAAGATAAGGATTTGTTTGGTTCTCATAGGATAAATGTTGTGACATCCAACTTCGAGTTTACTTTAATATGTTTTTCCTTGTCGTCAATCGGAAATCCTTACCTACCATAAGGGTAGTATCTTCGGTGATACTGGTAAGATGGTCTTCCTAAATAAGGTGCAATCATTGGGTAATTGGGCCTTCGATAGTTTTGATAGTCTGATTTTCTAAAAAAAGAACCACGGTATAAAATGGCACTTTGGTAATACGCTTCGTTGACAAAGGGCGAATACACCATTCCTGTAATTTGCCATTCAAATTGCCCACTATCACCCGTAACTTTCACTTCTGTTTCCTGATACATCATAGAGGCAGAACGAAAATCACCTACCAAACATGGTTCCAAACGACTTGGCACAGGGCCTTCCATTAACACCAAACATTCCGAATTGGTTCCGTATTTTTTTGCAAACTCTATGTTATATGACTTCATCGGTTCTGCAGGTTCCTCTAAAGTTATGTATGAACTATTTGGTCTATTACTTACACAAGTGAGGAAATTCACAAAAAAAACAATCGCCGGAATTAATTTCAGTAAAACTAAAATTGTTTTCATTTGGAATACTGCAAAGTTGGGATTTTGCGATTTTGTGTTTGGGATTGTTGCATCGATTGGCGAAGTGTGTTTTCTTTGAGTGAGCGATTGTGAAACGGACCTCGACCAAGTGTGACATCCTGGTAAAACTCATGATTCGAATGACCTTCCAAAACATAACCAGGGATATAATAGACATGGATTCTGCCTTGCACTTTCACATAAGTATCATATTGGAAACCACGAATATCACCCATGTAACAAGGTTCCACTCTTGGGAAAGGGAAGGATTGGTTTGGCAATACCAAACACTCAAAACTATACCCTAAGGATACTTGCCTTCGAAGGTAATCATTTCTCTTTTGTTTGATCGACTCATCAACAAAACCTAAAAATAACATTCTGTCAAAGCTCGTACACGAAACAAAAAATAGGGACATACAAAGAATCCACCTCATAGTTAGATTCTAACCTTCTAACGGTGGGAAAGCGATGGTAGGTTTCCGCAATTGCGGAAACTACCTAAACGCATCGTTTTTCGACAATAAAGAGTAAAAATTGTTCTTACAATTTTTTAGTTACAAACCATTGAGTTTTTAAAGTTTTCGGAAATTGATTCGGTAAGGGGTAATACTCGACGAAACAGGCCGGCCTTGGCATTGGTACAAACTAGAATCTACAAGACCCGTCGGCGCTAGGTCGTATCGTTTTCCTGATTCTAAGGTAAACTGGCTTTGTGTTGGGGATCCGGATGAAAACAAATCAGAATTCCCTTCCTTAAGAGTAATATGAAAGTCAAAGTAGGTAGAATTGCATCGAGAGGAGGAAAGTGTTTGTTTTCCAGGAGTTGCTGATAATTGGTAAACTGCCGTAGTTTGGACTTGTATTGACCCGTTCACAAGTTGGGTGCTACAAATAGATGTTTGTCCTTCCCCAATGGTGAGAGTTGTATTTGCATTCTCAGAAGTCAACATTTGACAAGGTGGATTTGCCAAAACACCAAGTAACAGCGCATCAGCGAGGGGGTCACCAGTGATTTTTGTTCCAGGTATGATTCCTTTTTCTTCTTCAGGAGAACAAAATAACAAACACAGAACCAAAAATGGAAAAAGAAAATGAATTTTTTGCATCGTTTACCTACTTATATAGAAAGTAGGTAAAAAATACAATGATTGGTTCCTTATTGTTTGAGGATTACAAACTGTTTTCGAAATTGTTCCATCATTTGGATTTTTTCTTTGCTTTGGCCATCCACCGTTTCTGGTGAATCTTGAAATGTCAATATCCTGGAACCTTCTTTTGTTGGGATGGAATAAATTTCGTAAACAAGATCAACTCCAGCAATTTTCACGAGTAGTTTTTTCCCAACTAAAGGAAGATTGCCAAATCGATCTTCAATATTGAAAATTTGTGTATTTTCTTTCCCCATTCGTTCTGCAAAGGCAGTTGCATAATCATCTAAAGACATAGGTTCCGACAAAACAAAAATCATGATCTTAAAATCATTTCCAGACAAAACCCAAGTTTTGTCATATTCGGATTGGATGTCCGCTTCCCATGTAAAATTAGCGAAGTATAAAAACTGAATTCCAGCATAGGAGAACTCTTTCCACTTACCTGCTTTTAACAGAAGATTCAAATTCTGAAAATTTCCGCTAATTTTTTTAGGGACATCTGCTGTTAGATCATAATCTTTTCCATTTACATTGATCGTATATTGAACATTAGGTTCTAAACTTTCATCAATCGCAAAAACTGGAGACACTATCATCCCAAATGTAATCAAACAAAGACTCAATAATTTCAAACGAACACCACCTGACAAATCTACTATTCAGAAATGGATTCGTTTTGTAAATAGAGGTTTTCTTTTTTTTTCAGAAACCACATTTTGGATCTTTAATACAAGCCATCTGGCTATAAAAACATTTACTTGCGTTTGTACAAGTATGGGGTGATGGACCATTACATGTCGATGAAGGAGAAATGGAACGACATGTCCGATTGGATTTTTCCTCGTTTGTTAATACAATTAGTGTAAAGAAAGTCTTAATTTTTACTTCAGGACTGTCTTTAAGTTTCGCATATACAATAAAACTTAGGAACTCATTGTTTGTAGTTTGTAATGGAATGCCTGAAATGATTCCCGTTTTTTGATCGAAGGACATTCCTACTGGTAAAGATCGGTTTATCTCAAATTGGATCTCACCCAAATTACTTAAGAATTCTAAAGATGTATCTGAAGTAACGGGACTCATGTTTGGCAAAGGTTGGTTTAAATCCAAAATAAAGGAACGAAGGGAATATGGAAAGGAACCCAAACAAGGGAAAAACTGTTTTTGAAAACCAATTTCTGAATTTCCAGTAATGATCTCTATGGGAACACTCGGACATCGATTGATATGGCCAATGAGTTTTGTATCAGAAGTTTCCAAATAGGTTATATATTTATTTGTCCCACTACCCAAAATATCAGCATCAAGCGATTTCATTAAGTTATTTCCAATGATCTCAAATGATTCATCTTCAATCAATATGTTTGGTTTCATTGAATGGATTTCATACTCACTTTGGATGCCTGTTGTAGGCGGATCATTTTTTTCCTTATTAGTATCTGATAATGGTAAATTCCCAATTACAAACAAACTCTGGATCCAAAGTGAATGTTTTGGTTTTCCCAGATTTGAACAAACGACTAAAAAAATGAGAAATGAAACGATAAAACTTAAATTCACAATACGAAGTGTACGAACTTTTTTGAACATTGAAATCACCGCCTTACTCGAGTAGGGGTAAGGTTTGTTTCACTTTGGTTTCAAAAAAAACATTCAATTTCGATTTCTAAAATCTCGTTGACGATTCGATTCCAAATAACTAACTTCCTCCTTATGCCAACAGAAATCCAAATCCAAACACTAATAGCGAATGACAGAAAAAAAGTTTGGGACTATTATACAAATCCTACACATATCACTCAATGGAACTTTGCCGATCTTTCATGGCATTGCCCTCATGCAAAAGTAGAATTAAAAAATGGCGGAACGTATATGGCTCGCATGGAAGCCAAAGATGGTAGTTTTGGATTTGATTTCGAAGCTATTTTTGATTCAGTAAAAGAACATGAATCAATTACGTATACAATGACTGATAAAAGAAAGGCGAAGATAGAATTCAAAGACAAGGCACCTCACACGGAAGTAACCATCACCTTTGATGCAGAAACAGAAAATCCAATCGAAATGCAAAAAGAAGGTTGGCAATCCATCTTAAACAGTTTCAAAAATTACGTAGAGTCACATTAAACTTACAAAAGAAGAGTGACCTAAATCTAAGTCACTCTTTCATTTTCAATTTTAAAGAAACAAAATTTATAGAATACTCGATTTACATTCCATCCAAATATCAATTTTCTTCTATGTATTTTTTCCACCAACGTTCTAAAACATTAGGATTCTTAAGTTTTACCAATTGTCCGAATTTTGGAGTCAGCAAATCAATGTTATGTTTTTTTGATTCTCTTTCAATGTTTTCTGCTGGTTCATACCAACTATGAAGGGACAAATTAAACATACCCCAATGTACAGGGACAAGTCGTTTGCCTTTTAAATCCAAATGTGCTTGTGCAGTTTGTTCAGGTAAAACATGAACAGCTTCCCACATTGGATTGTATTGTCCATTTTCTATAAAAGTTAAATCAAAGGGACCGAAAGTGTCTCCAATTTGTTTGAAGTGAGTGTCGTAACCTGAGTCACCACTAAAATAAAAACGTTCCTTTTGACCAATGACAGTCCAAGAGGACCATAGTGTTTTGTTTCCATTCATCCCACTACGACCTGAAAAATGTTGGGCTGGAGTACAAATAACTTGGATTTTCCCGATCTCTTTTTTACCCCACCAATCAAGTTCTGTCATACGGTCTTCAGGAATCCCCCATTCTTTCAAATGAGAAGTGACACCAAGTGGAGTGATGAATTTTGTTTGTTTTGTTTTAAAAAACTCGATGGTTTCCAGATCAAGATGGTCATAATGATCATGTGAGATAATGATATAATCAATGTTAGGAAGGTCATCTAACTTTACTACTGCATCCTGAAATCTTTTTACCATAAATGAAAATGGTGCTGCTGATTCCGAAAAAACAGGATCAAAAAATAAGATGGTCCCTTCGATATTCACAAGGAAAGTAGAATGACCAAACCAAATGAATTTGATACTTTCATCTGGTTTTAAAAATTCCTGAAAGTCAGGTTTTTCTTCAGGTAATTTGACTGATGGTTTTTGGTGTTTGTCCCCACCAAAAAAAAATTTGAAAAACAAGGAAAAGAAGTTTTGGCCATCTCTCATTTTCTCTAAAATATCAGGCCTTCTATTGACAAACTGGTCTCGTGTTTTATCAAAATGTTCTGACTTTTGGATGGCCTCTTTGTGAGAACCACTTGGATCTTTTCCAAATGCCTTACATTGGAAAAACGAGATAGACAATAGAACGACAAACGATAGGGAAATAAGGATTGATGGCAAAGAATTTTCTCCAAACACAACTGTCATTCTTAGACAATCTGTACCGAGTAAAAAGTTTATACAATCTTACCTTGTGAGATTTTTTAATTTGACCTTGGCCTTTTCATACCAAAATCCCGATTTTTGCATTTCTATAATGGATTTCAAAAATTGGATTTCTGCTGATTTTTGGTTTTTGCCAAATTGTAGGTCAAAAATTCTTTTTTCCTGATCGGGGTCAATCCTCCTCTGGTAAAACTCTGATTGATCTAAAATTTGGTTGAACTCGATTTTAAAATTCGAAGTACCAGAAAGTACGGAACTACTTCCAGGGACTGTGATAGTCTTAATCGTAAAAATTCCGAGAAAAACAATTTCTCCCGGTTTTCCAATGATTCTTAATGTCTCAAAACTTTTGAAAGGATTGAGCCTTGAGTTCATACTCACTCTACATTTGTCCCCACAACTCCTTGTCCAATTGAGTTCTCTAATTAAATATTCTTTACCACCATCCAATTTGTTTGGATTAAAAATGGATGCTTTGGGATGGTTTGAATAGGAAACATAGGATTCTTTTTCTTCTTCATAGTAATTGAAAGAAGTTTTAATATAAGAACCTCTGTAAACATCTAAAGCAGAATCTATTTCAATCACCTCGTCAATCTTTACATTTTCGCCTGACAATGGTTGTAAGCTAACAAAACTACTTGCAATCAAAATATCCTTTCGTTCCGTTTCATCGAATAAGATAAACCCAACCAAAGTATCTTTTGCCTCGGACTTAGAATCCCTTGGGTCATACACACGTTCGGTTGTTGATTTACACCCAAATAATATAAACAAAAAAGTTAGAAACAAAATTAATACAGATGTTACACGAGAAAAAACCATGGAAGGTTACTTTGGTTTGGAATTTGGTAGTGTCAACAAAAAATAACTTGCCATAAGGTGCTAATATCCCATTCTTTGGCGATGCGTTCTCGAATTGGATTCTCTTTATACATAGTATGCGTGTTAATCGTTACCAACTGCATGACGTTTGCTGAAAATTTATCAGAAATAGATACCAAATTCCTCCAATCATTAAAACAAAACCCATCTCAAAAATCCATCACCATCTACTACCCTACCACAATCAACCATCCAAGAACTGCAATTGAACAAGGAAATTTTTTAAAGAATGCCTTTCAATCATCTGGTTATTTCAAATCAGTTAAATTAGGATATAAGGAAGATGATATATTTGCATTGGTTTTTTATTCTAGAAAATATGGAGAAGGGATTGGTGTTTGGATCACAGGACTTTCATTTGCGATCATACCGAGTGTAACTTATGATACAATCACTACTGAAGTTTCGATTCGTAATAATGAAACAGGAAAAGCAAATAATTATAAAAGGGAATCAAAACTCAAAATTTATAATGGGTGGATTTTTTTACCTCTTTGGCCCATTTTTCCAGAAAACCCAGAACTACAAAAATTGATAAACTACCAGATCCAGTCTATACTAAAAGAAGCAAAGTTAGACGGAACTATCTAGGTTAGGAAATGTTTGCCTCCTTTAAAGACGGGAAACACGAAATTTTAAACTGATTAAAAATTTTAAAAAGAAACTTTTGATACATTTTAATCCTGAATTAAAAAAAATAAAATTTCTCGCTGCAATATATTTTTTATTCATATCTTGTTTATCCCAAGATACACAACTCGAAAAACCAAACCCAAACCTTAGTTTTTTCATCCAAAATCAAATATTAGCAGAAGATCCAAAAACGATGGAGGGAGAAATGAATGTAAAGATTCATCCTCCTGAACTCATCGAAGATGGAGTCGCAAAAATGAAAATATTGGAAGGAGAGATGGAAACAAAAAGAGTTTTCAAGTTGGAGCCAAAAAACAAATTTCACATTGAGCAAGAATCTTTAGAAATTCGAATCCCTTCTGAAGATGATGCCAATTTCAGTTCCAATGATTTCAATTCAATTGGAATCAATACGGTTTCCTTCATAACATTGGGAAAATATTTTAATACTAACTATCAATTCAAAACAAAGAATCAACAAACCAGTGGAATCGTTGATAGTCGATTTTTAATAGGTGGCTTCAAATACAAAAAAAACAAAAGTGA
The DNA here is from genome assembly GCF_040833965.1 of Leptospira sp. WS39.C2. NCBI lineage: Bacteria > Pseudomonadati > Spirochaetota > Leptospiria > Leptospirales > Leptospiraceae > Leptospira > Leptospira iowaensis. The sequence continues at coordinate 1,146,561 of NZ_CP162142.1, read as the reverse complement.
CCCTTTTCAAACCGACCACCTATATGAACAGGAACTTTACCCTGTCCTACTTTACTCCGACCCATACTTATTTGAAATTTATGATAACAAAAGCCATACAAGGTACACAGATATTTCTTTATCTGGAAATCCCATACTTTTATACGAACCTGAAAACAAAACTGCTTTGGCAGTATACAGTCCATTTCTAATCATCCAGAGCCAACCCAATTTATCATTTGCAAACGGAGAAGGTTTTACTCGGCTACTTTTCAGAAGGAGTATCACTACTAATGAAAAGAATAAAACTGGAACCTATATGATTATTTCCTATCGAATCGAAGGTTTGTTAGCAAATACATCCAATCAAACAAAAATTGTGATCCGATACTTAGTGTATGAAATTGAAACAGAAGTTGGAATTGATATCTCACCATACGGAAACAAATCAGAAGCCTCTAATGTATATCAAACTAAGAAACAACTTACAAAAAATTTTTTGAATGGGAAAAAACAAACTAATTTCTTAGTGGAACCGGATGGTTTAGGATGCGTAAAACTTGGTTGGTTGGTTTATGACACCCATTCCCGATTGATTTCGGAATCACATGAAAATGGAATCTGCAACACAATCAATAGCCATACTCTCAATATAAGCAATCAAAAACAAGGACCAATAAAAGAATACTACTACAAACGATTTGTTTCACGATAAAAAACAATCACTGTTGTTTTACTTTTTTTCTTCTTTAACTTTGATTCCGTAAAAACCTTCTTTTCTGCCTTGCCAATACAATCTTTCAAACATATCTTCTTTCATCATTCGTTTTTGAAAGGTTTCTGAATAAAAATCCCATTCCGTATTTCCATCATAATCACGTGGCCATTCTTTTCTTCGAATGTATGGATGGTCTTTTTTAGGAAAATTGGATTTATGATAAGCCCATTCCAAAACATGAAATAGTTCGTGGTAAATAAAAATGGGATGGTTTGCATGATTTCCGCTTACAATCGTTTTGTTAGAGTCAGAAAGTATGGTGAGTCTCACTTCTGGACTGGATGATGTTCCATAATTCCATTCCGTTCCACCACCGTTGGTGATAAGAACCCCTTGGGGTTGATTTGTTCCAGGCCAAACTACGATTACTCCATCACTATCTATTATTTTTTGTAAAATTTCTGAAGATAAAGTTGGATTGATGGACTCAATTGATGGTTGCATTACATACCTAAAGGATTCATCTCTGAAGGTGGTTGTAGTGATTTCAGAATTAGTATGTATCACTTCATAATCCCAATGGATACCTTTGGATAAATCTTCAAACGAATCGCGAAAATAAATAAAACTTAGTAATAAATCCTCTAAGTCTTTTTCTTTTAAATCTGTATCCAATGATCCAAAATCTTTTAATTTAGATGGAAGATTATTTTGTAATCTCGTTTTAGGTACCACTAAAAAAACCATTTTTAAAGTTCGACGAGGTACTTCTTTTAATTTTTTTGTTCGAAATGCCAACGCTTTGTATTTGATCAGAAGTTGGTCTCGGATAAAATTCCAATATGTAGATACATGTTGGTCCATTTCAGGATATAACATTGATATTGTATCAAATGCATAATTGTATTTTCCTATTTTAACATATTCATCAACCAAAAGAGAAGTATTCCAAGTGATCGATGGGATTAGTGGATTCGACAATTTTCCTTTGAATAAATTATTTTGGAAAAGTTCATGCCATTTTTCCCTTTCATTCAAAGAGATATCTGAATCATAAAACAATTCACCTACATTATAACCAATATTCATTGCCTCCTCTTTTCCAGACAATCGACTCAAACCATCATACAGTAGTTCCCGTGCCTTCTGCCTTTCATTTAATCTCATATAGGCGACAGCCAAAACATTCACCAACAATCCGTAATTCCCATTACCAATTTTTTCTTGAGCTTTCGGTATCACCTTGGGGATTAATGAAACCATCAAGGAATCTTTTTTTATATGATTCAAACACCAAATAGCTGTGGTATAACTAGATGTTTCTTCTTCAGGCACAAGAGAAACATAAGTTATTGCACTTTGGTAACATTCATTTGGCCAATTTGCTTTTTTGTATGCAAGCTGAGAGGAAGAGTTTAAACGGAGGGACCAACCATAAGGATCTTTGGGATCAGCTTTAAGAATTGATTCCGCAAGTTGGAAAGCGGCTATATAATCATGTTTGTTTAGATACTTCTCACCTAAATCTCGTGTAGAATTGTCTACTGCTTCCAATGAAAATATGGAAATCAAATAACAAACTAAGAAACATCTCATCTGATTCATATAAACCTCGATCCAAAACAGAATCAATCTTTCAGGTTTTTGAAAAGAATCAAATGTAAATTAAGGTCCAGTGGAAAGGATTCGTTCTTGGTGGCCTGGGTAGATGTATTTTGGCTTGTAACTTGCGGAGATCGATTTCAATGCACTTAAACTTTTTCGATTTGTTTCCGGGTCTGAAGTGAAAGAACCGGGGATCACTTGGTGGATCCATCCAAATCTTGTGTGACAAGTATCTCCAAGTACTAAATGACCACCATCTTTCGAAGGGATTAAAAATGCCAGACTACCTGGAGTATGACCAGGAACTACGAGAATATAAAAACTTTGATCACCAAAAAAATCGATAATGTTTATAGTTTGTTTATTAGAATTTATATCTATTTGGAATAATTCTGGATTTACACCTAACATTCGATTGGTTGAACCTTGCACAAATAAATTGATGAATTGTTTTCCAGTCACTTCATTTGGCCCTACATAAAATGGCACGGAAGGATCAATTTCAAGAGCACCCAAAACATGATCAAGGTGCAGATGTGTATAAAAAATTCCCTTTACTTGGATTTTATTTTTTTCCAAATATTTTTTTGTAGTCTCATATATTTTTAATTTTTCAAAATTCATTTGTGATTCAACTAATGGACTCACAAGTGAATTCTCTTTACCCTTAGTAAAACTCTCACCGATCCCAGAATCAATCAAATAAGTTCCAAATTTAGGATGTTTTATGGTATAAAAGTAAATGGATATTGCTTCTTGTTTGTTTTCTAATTTGGCAAGTTTTGTTTGTGGGTCACTCAAATCGAGTAAACCTGAGAGTGGAGCTTCCCAATCAGCAACTTTGATCACTTGGAAGTCTACGAAGTTTTGTGGTTTTTGTAAAAGCATTTCATGGTTTTGTAGCGGTTCTAATGGTAATGATTTATATTTGTGAGATGTGACTTGGCATCCAAAAATAAAACAAACCAAAATACTGAAATGCAAACCGATATTAAATTGAGCCATTAACTTACCACCATTGATCCTTCATATCAAACTCCATTCAATAAAAAGGTAAATCTATATTTTTCACAAAGACTTGCTTTTTTTTTTGACTTAGCAAGTGTTTGTCCATGTTCCTACGTTTTATAGTTTTATTCATCTCGTTTATTTCAATCACTCATTTAAATGCCCAAAGTATTCCAGAAGAGGAAGGGACTGAAACTCCAAGAAACACTACAACCTCCGTCGGAACAAGTGGGGACAGGTATGGATTGTTCGGATTGAGGAAAAAAAACGGACCAGATTATATTTCATTATATCCAGGATTGACCTATGGATTTTCAGAAATGACCATCAAATCAAGGTTAGGCAAAGCGGATATGGCAGCTGATCTTGGTTTTGAACGAAATGTAGATTATCTTTTTGATTTAAAATCTATTGATTTTCAAATTTCGGAAAATTTTGGATTCACGATACTTGGAAGGACAAAACCTTTTTCAATTACAAGGCAACGTTACGAAGGTGAAATATCTTTTTTTGAATCAAGTTCTTCTTCTAGTTCCTCTTCTGGTTCTGGAAGTAGTTCCGGGTCTTCAAGTTCCGGATCTGGATCTGGATCCAGTTCAGCAGAAACCCAAATATCAAACGAAGATATTGGTACCAAAATTTCAGGAAATTATTCCTTCATTGCACCTGCATTTTATATAGGGAAAGAAGGTATTGATCATTTTCGCATAGGACTCGGAGTTGGTGGAGGCCAAATTCGCTTTTCAGGAAATACAAATTTTCAAAATCCATTTTTAGATATCTTACCACTTTCCTTTGGAGGAAGAGCAAGCGGATTTGATAATTATGCTAATTTAGTAGGAAATATATCACTTTTAAACCAACAAGATCTTACTAGTGATCCCATTAGTTCGTTATTACTTGCAAACTTAGGCCAAGGTGATAATTTGCAAAATTTAGGATTGTATCTTGCAGCAAAGGGAGAAATTGATTTTAAAAATGTAAATGCAAATCAATTATTTTTCTCTGCAATCATGTTCAGAGATGCAACACCATTAGAACTGCTTACGATCTCTTCGATTAGCAGTGGTAGAGTGGCAGCAAATCAAGTGTATTTTGTTCCAGTTGTTTTGTATGCGGAATATCCAACTAACTTTATTAATTACCGCCTAACATTTATGACCACTTCTTTCAAAGCAGGAAACATTCATTATAATTTAAGTAGTTTAGAAATCGCAGCATACATTCCAATTGATATATAAATTCAAACTTTTTTTGATACCTTAAGAATGAACTGTTTCCATGATTCATATCCTGGTATTAAGGAGAATTCAAAAGGATTGAAAATGAAATTGACTCGAGATTTTTACTGATTGTCTTACTTATGGCTATATGAAATTATACTTTCGCTTATTTTTACTCTTAGTAGTTTTTTTCAGTACATCAGTATGTATAAAACCCGATTTAGAGAACGGGTGTGACCCTCGTTCCAAGTCTTATTTTACACATTTCCTCGTAAAAAATCTAGCAAATGATCAATCAGCAAGTTGTGTTCCTTATGTAGATCGAAGTGTCTCTAATTTTGTCAGTTATGGTGTATTTACTTTTGGATCACCTGCTGAAGTTGTAACTGCTGCAATCACGAGAGGTAAAATATACATTGCTGGTTTATTCGATCAAATCGCTGCCACAACAGGTGGAGGAGCCTTTGTATGGAGTGAAACAGCAAAACCGGTTGCTTCTACGTATTGTCCACAGTTAGACGTCTTCGATGAAACCGTATCTACTTACGGAACTATCAACCAAGCAGTAGTCGATCCAGAAGGAAATTTGTATGTACTAGGAAAATTCACTCATATCCAAGGATACCCAAGAAGGAATTTAGCTAAAATCAGTCCTAATTGTAAATTAGACCAAAGATTCAATGCAAACCTCAACGTTTCCTCTACCGTTTTTTATGATTTAATTTATTTAGATGGCCGTATCTTTTTCTCAGGAGATTTTCAAACTTCCAATGGTGCCATCACAAATGTTCCAACAACAACCTTCCGGGAACATGTTGCATCTGTGAATGCAATAACGGGTCTTATTGATGATTGGTCACCCAATGTTACAGGTACCGATGTTAGATGTATGACAACTGATGGAACTTTCATTTATATTGGAGGTGGTTTTACTGCGGTTAACTCAAATGGTGCAGGGAACATAGGTAAACTTCACAAAGATAATGGCAGTACTTTCTACGGAATGGTTGATACGAATGGTACTGTCAATGCGATAGAAGTTAAAGATGGAATTTTGTATGTAGGCGGAATATTTTCTTCCTTAAACGGTGGCTCTTTTCCACGTTCCAAACTTGCCGCAATCGACTTATCAACAAACACAGTTACATCTATCTTTAGCACTCTTGTAATTAGCGGAAATGCAGTTTTCGACCTTAAAATTTATAACGATCAACTTTTTGTAGCTGGTGAAATTTCAACACCGAGGCCCGGTATTTTTAAGATTGATTTATTAGGGAATTTACAAAGTTCTAATTATCTCTTAGACGGTTTTTCAACAAACGCATATCGACTATCAATCATTGATGATAAACTGTTTGTGTTTGGAACTTTTGAAACAGTCCAAACTTTAGATAGAAAGTATTTTTTCCAAGTTGACATTCCGTCAGACAAAGTAACATCATTTAATCCAAAATTATTTAATCCCAATTATGATTTTCAAGGGATTGCATTAAAAATGAAAGACCAAGTTATTTTTTTGGGAGGTGGATTTGGATCCATTGATACCTCTACAAGAAATTATCTTGTCGAATTGGATTTATATACAGGACTTCCTACAGATTGGGAACCAAATCCAAATGATATGGTAACAAGTTTAATAGCAACTGACAATCGATTGTATCTTCATGGCCAATTTTCACTAATCGATAATACTATTCGTCAATCTACCGCTGCCTATGATCTTGATACTAAATCACTGTTAAGCTGGAATCCAATTTTTCCTGCAGCTTCTATCGAAACAATGTTGTATTATCAAAATTCAATTTATGCTGCAGGAAATTTCACAGCAGTAAATTCAGCTCCAGTCAATCGAATTGTCAAACTAGATGCCAATAGCAGTTCTTTTGATTCAAGTTTTGCCTCTATCCCTGATGCTACTGTTCGATCTTTACAAATATGGAATGACGAACTTTATATTGCCGGACAGTTTACGACAATTCCAAACGCGTCGTTACACTTAGCAAAACTAAATCCACAAACAGGTTCTTTTATCAAAACTCACACTGATTCATTTTCTTCCAATTTTTCAGCATATTCAATTTTTGTTTCAGACAATCGTCTGATTATGAGCGGACAATACCAAACTACATCTCCTTTTACTGGAAATGGACTTTCTTTTTATTCATTACCAGAATTAACTTCCATTCAAACCAATGGAACATTAGGTACAGTATCGGAATTTGCTCGAACTATAGACCAAAATGAAGATCAAATTTTCTTAGGTGGATTCATTGATAACGTCGCAGGACAATCAAGAAATGGAATCTTTTCTCTCGATAGAAAATCCCTCACCTTGAATCCTTGGAATCCAAATTTCGAATCTGGGACAGGCGTAAGAAAGATTATTTACCACCAAAATGCTGTATATGCTTTTGGAAATATCAACAACCCAAACAAACGTTATCGGGTTGGATTAGTCAAAATTGATCCTATTTCGGCGAACTTATATTAAAACATTTAGAAAACCAAAGACAAAACAAAGACAGATTCCTAAATTCGAAATCCGCTCAAGAGAGATTCTATAATTTTATTTTAAGGAAAGAAAAACTAACAAAAACAAACGAATTGTCCAAAAGATGGTTCGTATCCAATTGGTTGAAATTAACAATTGGATTTTTTTCTGATCTTTTCCTTTTGCCAAATGGTTGTGAATCGGTACACTTACAAAAAAAGTAACAACCCAAATTATAATCACAGAAACCAAATTAAAACCAAACCATATCGAGTTTTGACTGAAATACCAAACGCTAATAGCTGTAACCAGTTCAATACTCATAAGAGGTGCTACAATCCATGTAATGCGATAAGAATGTAAATTGTGAAATTCAGAAAAATCTAATTCATCGATGTAAAAAAACGAGGGATAATGCAGGATTTGAATTGTCCAAATGATCGCCACCATCATTACACAGGAACCAAATTGGACTTGGAAAAGTATTTCAAAAGGCATCATACTTCGTAAAAGCAAGTTTAATTTAAAATTATAGGATTTGATTCCGTTTCTTTTTATAAAAATTCGAAACGGATTAACAAATTATATTTTAGATGATGTTAACCATTTCCATGCTGACTCCATATTGGGAACAGACTTCATTTCAACAAGTCCCGTTTTCAAAGTGGTATCTTCAATCGAAATAGCAGATAAAGCTGATTCAGGTAATACAACTGCCATTTTTCTAAGTGTTGAGTTACTTGCTTTAGGAAACCATTCAACATTGACCCATTCTTGTCCTAATTTTGAAACCAATCCAATTTGCCTTGTATCTGCAAGCCACTTGGATATTTTCCATTTTTCAATGACCTCCAAAGCTTTTAATAGAATCGTTTTATATCCCTCATCTGAATAATTCGGTTTCCAAACAACTTCAATCAAATGATGATTTGGCACATAGTAAATATCTCCTATTTCGGATGAATATTCAATTCGATGTGTTTTGGAATCTCTAACAAAATCACTATGAGAGGATAAAGATACATTCGTTTTGAAAAGATTGACCATCGAAATTAATTTTTCTGTCGCATTACTAAATTCATTTAGATTATCTGCTAAAAATTCACTTTGTTCTGAATTTTTAAAAGATATTTCGCTAATGGAAGATACAGATACCATAACTTCATTAGTTGCTGTTTTATGTTCATTCACTGCATTTTTAATTTCATCAGATCTTTCTTTTACAAATTGAGCTAAGTTAAAAAGCAAACCTTCTACATTCTTTTGGGAAACAATTGCACTTCTTACGTCTTCTATATGAGTAGAAATTAAATCAATGGTACCAATAATCGATTGGATTTCAGATGTTGTGGATTCGATTCTTTCGCGACCCAATTCAACATCTCTTTGGTTTTTTTTGATCAAATGATCAATACTTTTTACCGCACTAGCAGTCCTTTCCGCTAATTTTGAAACTTCATCTGCAACTACAGCAAAACCTCTTCCTGCATCTCCTGCCCTAGCTGCCTCAATCGAAGCATTTAATGCTAACATATTCACTTGTTCACTAATTTTATTGATGATTTCAACAGTCTTTGAAATCTCTGTGGAACTAGAAGTAAGATTTTCCATCGCATCATTCATCAACTTCAAAGATGTTTTTCCAGATTCAGCTTTTTCTACAATCACTTGTATAGAAGACAATGTTTGATTCACGGTTTCTGCTGTTTCATCAATAGCAGAAGACAAAGATTCTACTTTATCTTTTAAATCCGTCATACTGTCTTTATTTTCATTTGCAATATTAGAAATGGAAGTGGCAACTCCGGAAATTTCTTCAATGGAGGCTGATACTTCCTCTGTCGCAGCAGACTGAGATTGTAAATTAAGAGCAAATTCACTTGTGATTTTTTTCATTTCCAAAGATTCATTGGATAATGTGGATGCAGATGATTTAATATGTTGGATCAACTCACTTTGGGCTAAGATCATCCTATGGAAACTATGATAAAAATCTTTAAAGATATCATTTTTAGAAAACTCGATTTGAATACCTAAATTTCCAAGACCAACTTCCTTAAAAGCTTGTTCTAATTTATTGAAAGTGGATGTGATCCAATTCCCAAATAAAAAACCGATTCCAACACTTACAGGAGTGATAATCACCAATGTAAAAATGATTTGAGATACAAATTGTTCCTCGAAATTCCGCATAAAATGGATCGATAAGAACGTTCCGAGGGAACATAATACTCCGAAAACTAAAAAACTAAGGAGGAAGTAAATTTTGAGTCTTGATTGCATAACCTATATTACGACTAAAATATAAATGCTTTTTAAACGAGTCAAATTTCAAGTAAATACCAAATTTATCGAAACTTAGGATTGGTACGAGACTTCGTCGTAGGTGGGATTTCTATTAAAGATTCTTACAAATACCTGCAAAAGAAAGTTCAAAAATTCGGCACCAAAAGGAAAACAAACATTTCTATTTCGGTTTATTTCCAAACTTACAGAAAAACGATTTGTTGACTTTTTAGGAATATATTGATTCTTTTTTCCAACATGACTCAATTTTTAACCTTTGTTCGTTCCTTATTCCATGCACCAAATGGAATAGAAATTAGATACCAAAGGTATTATGTAGCAACCAATTCAATTTATGTTCTTGCAGGCCTGATTCACTTCACTTTTATCTTTTTTTTCTGGTTCGTTGGCGCAAACGAAATGGCTTATTTTAATATTGGGAGTGTCTTTTGGTTTGCTTTCACAATTTGGATCAATCGTAAAAAGTTTCTCTTCACTTCGCTTTATTTGTGTTTTTTGGAAGTGTTCCTACATGCATTAACGGCTACATATTTTTTTGGATGGGGAGCTGGTTACCAATACTACATGATGTTATTTGCAACAGGAATTTTCCTTTTGCCCCCAGGTAGAAACTTCCTTAAATTTGGAAGTATCGTCGTTGGATGCTTTTTATTCGCATCGACATATTATTATTCAATGAATTATCCACCTATTTATGTCTGGAGTTCAGAATTTTTAACGCTTATCAATGTCTCAAATATCATATTCTCCACACTGTTTCACGCAGGTTTTGCCTATTATTTCACTCTTGCAGCAAACATTGCAGAAGATTCTTTAGAAAGGGAGAACAAAGCACAAACTGCATTTTTTCAAAACATATCACATGAACTAAGAACTCCACTTACATTAATTTCGGGACCTGCAGAATCAGCATTCATAAGAAAGGAAGGACTAAATCCGAATGAAGTCAATATCATAGTCAACCAAGGAAGAAGATTAACTCGTTTGGTTAACCAACTACTCGATTTACAAAAAATTACATCAGGGAGAATGGAATTAAATAAATACCCGATTTTGATTGGTGAGTTTTTATCACTTGTATCTGAAAATTTCATCGCTTATGTCAAAAAGAAAAATATAACTTTTGAATTAGTTTTGGAAGATTCTCCACTTTATGTGAATGCTGATCCAGAGCAATTGGACAAATGTATTTTCAATTTTTTATCAAATGCAATTAAATTTACCGAATCGGGAGGTGCGATTCGATTACAATTACAAAAGGTCAATGATGAAATCATCATTTCAGTTACTGATTCAGGTATAGGAATGAATGAAAATCAAATGAAAAGATTATTTTCCAGATTTGGTATCAGTGAGGTTTCACTCACCAGAGAACAAGAAGGAACAGGTCTAGGTTTAGCATTAGTTAAAGAATTGGTGGAGCTACATGGTGGTAAAGTTGGCGTTGAAAGTGAAATCGGAAAAGGATCCCACTTTTATTTTTCCTTACCATTATTATACAATGTTCCTCCGACTCAAATATCAATCTGGAAAGAAAACAAATTCCATTTGTTCCAACATGAATACATTCCAAGTGAAACAACAAATAGAATAGACGAATTACGATTTGATCCGCCAAAACGTTCTATCAAATTACTGGTTGTCGAAGATAATCCTGATTTACGATCTTATCTAGGTTCGATTCTATCTCGTGTTGGTTACCATGTTTTTGTTGCAAAAGATGGCGAAGAAGGATTAAACTTGGTATTCTCCGAAAAACCAGATTTGGTGATCACTGATCTCATGATGCCGAGACTAAGTGGGCTTGATCTCATTAAGGAAATTCGAAAAAAAGAACAATTTCATTCGTTACCAATTATTTTATTAACAGCAAAAGCAGATGATACGACTAGGAAAGAGTTACAAAGTGAAGGAGCCGACTTTTATCTTTCTAAACCTTTTTTAGAGCCAGAATTATTGAATGTCATCCGGAATGCTTTAAGGTTGATTGAAAATGAATTTTACTTAAGAGAAGAACTCTCTAGAGGCATTCGGATTCAAAAAAAATTTTTATTGGAACCAGAATATAACCCTTCGTTAATTCATGTAGATCTTGAGTTTATACCGAGTGATGGTATTGCAGGTGACTATTATTTAGTCCAATCATTGGAAAGTGGAAAAACTTTTATTTTTTTAGCAGATGTTTCTGGCCACGGATTTTCTGCAGGAATGATATCAACACTCTTACATTTTAGTTTGCAACTTCCAAATGCAAATAAAGAAAATCCGGCACAATGTTTACAACAATTGAATTCTCTTTTGTATGGAAATACTGCCGGATTATTTGTGACAGCTGTAGCAGTCGTTATCGATTCAAAAGAAAAAAAATTCATCTGGTCAAAAGCAGGTCACGAAGATATTTATTTTGGATCATCAGATAAGTTGTCACCTTTAACTGGAAAGGGAAAACCACTTGCCGTTTTACCAGAATGGGAAGGGACAAATAATACGGTAAAATTTAACCAAGGGGATCAATTATTTTTATTCTCTGATGGAATCTTAGACGTACGTTCAGAAGACCAAATCCTCTTCCGAGAAAAAAGATTCTTAACATGGTCACAGGAGGTTTCCCATTGGAAAAACAAAAATGCTTTACACTCTCTTTTAGAATGGGCAAAATTTTACCAAAATTCTGAACAATTTGAAGATGACGTAACACTTCTCTCCGTTACATTTTTAAATTAAACTTTAATAAAAACAGAAAACCAAAGGACTGAAAATTTTCGTCTAAGCACGTGAGGAAAATATGAATCAAACAAACCTTCTACAAAATATTCTAAGAACAATACTTGGCCTTTTTATGACCCTTGCGGGTGTTGGCCACCTAACGTTTCAAAGACAAGAATTTTTAGCCCAAGTACCTCGATGGTTACCCCAAGATCCCATGTTTATGGACTTTGTTGTCTTATCATCTGGAGTTGTTGAAATTATGTTTGGATTATCTCTATTATTTTGGGCAAAAGAAAGAATTAAGGTTGGGATACTTCTTGCAATCTTCTTTGTTTTAATTTTTCCGGGAAACATATCGCAGTATATGAATGGAATCAGTGCTTTTGGTTTGGACACAGATCAAAAACGTTTGATCCGTTTATTTTTCCAACCAGTATTGATCCTTTGGGCATTATGGTCCACTGGTGCTTTGCGTTATTTACTAGAGAAACGAAAAAACAAATAGATTGATTTTAAGATACAATACCAAGTTTACAATTTTTTCTTTCCATTCCAAAAGAGAAACAGTAAATTTGGTCAAATCTTAGGAGGATGTATCTATGAACTTTCTATCGAAAACAAATATTTCACTTTTGATCTTATTGTCCCTACTGGCATGTAACAAACTATCTCAGTCTCCAGAAACAAGGGTAAAGGAATTGATGCCAAAATTTCAAAAGACTATGTGTTCGAAAACAATTGAATGTACGAAAGACGAATTTGCAAAAATTCCGCCATCTTACCGAAATATGATCCCACCATTTATGCAATCGGAGGAAAATTGTATTACTTTCTTTGATCAAAAAATGAAAGAAGCTGAGAAAAAAAGAATCGAAGACAAAAAAGAAATCACGATGGAACAAGTGGATGCTTTTGAAAATTGTATCGTAGCTTTTGAGAAACTTTCATGTGATCACTTTAAAAATGCAAAAGAAAACGTGTCCATTCCAGAATGTGCAGAAGTTCAAAAACTTACAGGAAATTAACAAAAAAAAAGGATTGGATCACCCAATCCTCTTTACTCCAATACTTTCATTACCAATAGAATAAAAATATTTATAAGTTTGTTCCCTATCACACAATTACATTGTGTATTGTTCAATCTTTTCGATTAAATCTTGAGGTTGGAAAGGCTTAAAAATAATATCAACAAATCCTGATTCCTTTACTCGATTTGATATGTCAAAAGAAACATCAGCAGTTAAAGCGACAATAGGTGTATAAATTTCTTTTTCCCTAATTTTTTGTGTCGTTACGAATCCGTCCCAATCAGGCATTTGTAAATCCATCAGAACCAAAGAAATTGGATCTGTTTCCAAAAATTGTAATGCCTCTTTTCCATTACTTGCTAATTTACATTCGTAACCGCATTTTTTCACAAATTGATAAGCAACTTTTAAATTCAATTCATTATCATCAACTACGAGTACTATTTTATTTTTTCTGAGTTCGACATCTGTTTGCGAAGTCAGGTGTTCATTTGATTTCGGAATGACCTGAGAAATCGGAAAGGACATAGAAAATGTAAACTCACTTCCTTCCCCTTCTTTTGAAGTTAATGAAATTGTTGTGCCGAACAAATCTATAAGTTTTTTAACAATGGATAAACCTAAACCAGTGCCTCCAAATTTCCGTGAAATGGAAGAATCAACCTGGGTAAAATGTTCAAATATAATTTCTTGTTTATCAATCGGAATTCCTATCCCTGTATCTTTGATTGAAAATTTGATTTTTACTTGATCAGATAAATTTTCTAGAAGTTGGATCTTGAATAGAATCTCACCTTTGTTGGTAAACTTTATTGCATTTGAAAGTAAATTGAATAAAATTTGAGTTAATCTAGTTGGATCCCCAACTAAGTAATGTGGAAGCTTGTTATCTAGTTCCAATTGTAAGGTTAGATTTTTTTCCTTTGCATTCAAATCCATCGAATGGTAAATATTCGAAATCAAAGCATTAAAAGGAAACGGTATTAATTCAATTTCAACTTTGCCTGCTTCCATTCTATTGAAATCCAAAATATCATTAATGATCACTAGGAGATTTTTGGATGAAAAATCGATCATAGACAAAAAGTTTTTCTGTTCCTCTTTAGGATTATCATCCAACAATAAACTGGTAAACCCAATGATGGAATTAATAGGAGTTCTGATTTCATGACTCATTGATGATAAAAATAGAGAACGTGAGTGTGCAGCCTTTTCTGCTTTCTCTTTGGCAAGAAGTAACTCTCTTAATGAATCATTCAATTCTTCCGCTTTCGTAATATATGATTTTTCTAAATCATGATTGACTCGAATGAAAACAAGCATGATCAAAAATTCACCAAACAAACTTAAAAACAAATTAAAAGGAAATAAAAATTTAGGATTCACATCCGGCATTTTACCAAAACTCAAAATTTGATAATGACTAAATTCAAGAACAAGATAACCAGAAGCAGATATTATTGTCCAATAGGCGATCCATTTCCAATCAACGGCCTCAAAGAGCAAAAAATACAAACTCAATAAAGGGAAATATAATAGTATCGAACCTGAACCGACTCCTTGTGTACTTGATATATTGAGGACAGCAAAATTGAAGATGATTAGAATGATATTCTTCGCAAGGAAATGATAACCTTTTTGATTTAAAAGGTATGTAAAATAAAATAATAATGCGACAAAGAACCCAAAGAATGAAAAAAAAGTAATCCCAAAAAATAACAACATTGCGACAGCATTTACAATTGCTAGGAAACTTGATAAGATACTCAAGTATCCAATAAATCGAATTTGTTTTGCTCGCATTGTTGTCATAATTTTATTTTTGGCATGTAGGCACTATATTTCGGATTCCCCTGCATTCTTTCTGAACGCGGATTTATCTTAAAATATAACATTTACAGGCGATTCGTCTACTTTCAGATTCTGGAAGAAACTCCCATCGTGATTTGACGATAAAAATCAGAACAATTCTAGACCCAATATACAGATTTTTTAATGCATTTTCACGTCCCAATCCAACATCTGATGTTATTAGTTTGGAACTTTTTTTTAATTGGTCTGAAGATCGAGATTTAGTTTTGCTTTTATAGCTTTATAATAACTCCTTCCCATTTTCAATTTTTGTTTTGTGACAAGTTCCACTTGATAAAACCCTCCTTGCGAAACTAATATATGTTTGATGAATTTTTGATTTACAACAAAGGAACGATGGATTCTCAAAAAATGTGAAGGTAGTATTTTCGAAATAAAATCCAAACTTTTTTGATGAGATATTGTTTCTCCACTTTTTAGAAATAATTTCACTTTTTTGTCATCTGCTTCTATGTATAAAATATCCTTAGAAGCAACTAACCTTAGTTGATCGTCTTCTTTGATACCAATATATTTTGTTTTGTTTTGTCCCGAATTTGAGTCATATTTTTTTAATGCTTTTTCAAGACGATCTTTTGATATTGGTTTCGGAACAAAATCCAAAACACCATATTCAAAAGCTCGAATTGCTTCCATCGTATTTCCTGAAGTGATGATTGTAACAAAAGAAGCTGCCGATGATTCTTTTAATAAATCAAAGCCAATGTCTCCACCCAAATTCAAATCTAAAAACAAAATATCAATTTGATTTTCTTGTATAAAACATTGGGATCCAATCAAACTTTGTTCAATACGTAGAGATGAGATTTTTTTACCAAGAAGATCACGTAACATACGCTCTAATCCTCGTGCTGCAACACCCTCATCGTCTACGATTAATATTCTCAATTGTTATCCTCTTTAATATTGTTCCAATCTATATTGGACATTCGACAAATTCACAAAAACTCCAATCATTGCCTGGTATGAATTTAAAGTTCTCATTGAAAACTGATCAGCCTTTAAGAATTCGCGATAATAATCAACCTCTGCCTTAATTCCAAAATATCTACCTAAATATATATTGAGTCCACCGCCAACACCAACGATACTTCCAATACCACTAGAAATTTGGTTGCTATAAACAAATTTATCATGTGATAAACCTGCATGGGCTTCTCCAGTAAACGAAACTACCCCTGCTCTAGCTACAAGATAAGGATCAAAAAAATTTCTAGGGATCGGGTGGTAAGTAGCAAGAAAACTCATCGAATTTCCTCGGTAAATGGTTCTCTCTCTAGGAAAAGGATCTACATATTCTTTATAATATGATAATCCAGGGATTACATCTTGCCTTTTTGCATTCAATGAATTTTGCATAACAGTAAATCCAAGACCAATTTTTTCCTTCCATCCATATTCGAAATCAAATTGTGAAGCAACACCAGGCGTATAAGTAGGCTTAAAATATAATCCAGGGTCTTGATTACGAACCACACCTTGCGGATAATAATCTTGGCTCACTTCTTTTGTAACAACTTTATATTGGAGTGCACTATCATAATTTTTTTCATGGCTAATGAATGACCCACTTGGAGCCAAAGTTCCTCCTCCCATAAAACTAATTAAAAAAGCACCTTGGTAAAAACCAGGTGGGTATTTTAACTTCGCATAGTATTTTTCTATTTCTGCTTCATCAATTTTTTTCTCATCAACATGTTGGTTGTTTTGATTTACTGAAGTTTTATCTTCCTTTTTTATAGTTGGTTCCGCCATACTAGCATTCGTCGCTATGACCAAACAGCCGATTAATAATATTTTTGTTTTCATCTCATTATCCCTGGAGAGATAATATGGAGAACTTTATAAATTACTTATAAAAAAGAGCGAGTGGCACTATTTGAACGTAAACGACACCAAAATTTATTTAATCACTGAGAGTGATTGTATTTTCCCATCCGCCAGATACTACCTTTGAAGAAAAATCCCATCGATTTGGAAACGCTTCTTGCAAACGAGATTTGATATATTTAATTCCAGTGCCAAGTGAATCTGATTTTGTAGTGGGCAAACCATCATTAAAAAGTATAAACTTAGTTTTATTTTTTTCCCTTTTTTTCTTTAAGGTGAATAAACCAGAATGTTTGCCTTGGTAACCATGGGTTAAACCATTTTCCACCAATGTTAGTAAAACAATCGGAGGAATCATATCTTTTGCAGATACTCCTTCTGATTTGAATTCAAATTTAGATTCTTTACGTAAACTCATTATCTCCAAATAACGTTTGCAAATATTGATTTCCTCGGTGATAGAAATCGTTTTTTTATTGGTTAATTTTAATATAGATCTTAGTTCATCAGAAAGGGCAGTTAATAATTGTTTCGCAGTCTCAGGGTCTTCATCCAACCAAATAATCGTGGCATTAATCGAATTTAGTAAGAAGTGAGGGTGGATATTATTTTTTAATAATTCAACTTCTAAACGAGAAGATACTAATTTTGCATCCTGTAATTTCACTTTATAACTAGCCATTTTTCTTTCGGCTTTATGTTTATCAGAATTTGCAAGTTTAATTTTATAAGCCAAACCAAGTGACAACAAACACATCTCTATAGCTGATCCTGCCTGTAAACCATACTCTGTCACAAGGTTCGCAGGTAAGATACCAAAACCTTTTAAAGAATAAATTCCTACACCAAACAAAAGCGCAACCCATGCGATAAGAAAGTATCTAGCTGGCTTATAACCCTTATCCCAACAAACAACAGCCACAAGAAAAACAAAAACTGCAAACAACATAACAAGTGAAGCGAACATATATATGTTTACATAATAGGAAAATATAAACGATGAAAGCATAAGGAACAACATCAAAGACATTAATAAATATAAAATTTTATCGAGAGTCGGTGTATTTTTTTTTGTATTTAGAAAACTCCTCGTAAACTGCAAACCCCAGAACAATGAAAATCCACCAACAAATGGCAAACTGATATTAGCCCAGTAAGGTGAATTAGGCCAAAAGATTTGGAACGCTAATCCATTTAATACCGATTGAGATAAACCATACAAACTAATGTATAACAAATAGTAAAGATACCCCAAATCTCGTAACATAAATAATAAAATGAGGTTATATATGACTAATACGAATAAAATTCCATAGTATATACCTAATGATAGATTTTCTTTTTCTTTTAATTTCAAAAATCTTTCATGTGAATAGACAGTTAATGGAAATTGGACTGTTCCCTCACTCTCAAATCGAAAATAGTAAGTATGATTTTTTTTAGAATTCAACCTAACAGGAAAAATGAAACTTTTTTCTTCTAATGGCCGATTTGAAAAAATATAGGAGTCACCTGTAATGATTTTTTTCCATGATTTTTCGTTCCATTCATAAAACTCGATTTTGTCGAGTAATGGATAGGAAAGATGAATGAACCAATCTTTTTCCTTAGAATCATTATATAACTCAAAACGAACCCAATATACATTTTTAGTAAATCCAAAATTAGGTGAGAGTGACTTACTCTCTTCAAACAAATTGGATTTTTTGACTTCTTCGAAATTGGTCACTTGGTCTGGGGATAAACTCAAAATCTCCATATGAAAACCAATGGGATACTCACCTTGCCCATTTTTCAAAATGGTGGTGACTCTTGGATTTTGTGGTGATGCGATTAATAAACTAAACGGAATTAAATAAATTAAAAAAACGAACCTAAGTTGAGTCATTACGGCTAAAATTTTAAAGAATTTATTTGTAATTGTAAAGAAAAAGATAAAAATTATTGCATGGTCTTTCCCATCTATTGGTGTCAATTGGCATCAAACATCTGATTGTTGCCCAAATTCTTAAAAAAAAGGCTCTATCAATCACGGAAATTTGGTTACTACCAACCAATCGATTTTAGTTTCTCTCTTCAGAACTATCAATACAGGGAAAAACATAAAAAAACAATAAATGTTTTTATGAATTACGTTAGAGTTTCGGAAGTTTTTTGGTTCTTTCTGAGACTGAATTGATTTCAACAGGATTCGAAAGTATGGAAATGGCTTTTAAAAAATAGGATTGAGCTTTTAAAGGATCCAAATCAAAATATAACTCGCCTAACAGAATATAATAGTGACTATTTTTTCCAGATTCAATTTTCTCCATTTCTTTTATTGCAGGTAAACTTCCCGAAACTTTATATAATGCATAAGTTCGATTTAAATTGATGAGTGTGGAAGGTTCGATGTGCAAAAGTGCAGTATATAAATCTAATATTTTTTGCCATTTGCCTTCAATTTCATCAGAAAGAGTAAGTAGATAAGATATATTTGCTTCTATTTGGTATTTTGAAAACGTTGGAGTTTTACTCGCTTGGTGAAAAAAATACTCGCCTTTTTTTATGAAGTTTTGGTTCCAAATTTCTCTATTTTGTTCTGCGTAAATTACCATCTCACCTTCATTGCCGACTCTAGAATCAAAACGAGAATACTGAAAATAGAATATAGAAAGAAGTGAATAAACATCTGAATGAAGATTGATTTTATTTTCTAAAAGTATCCCACAAAGTCGGATTGATTCCAGACAAATTGATTTCCGAATATTCAAATCTAAACCATTCGAGGAATATCCTTTATTAAAGATGAAATACAATGTCCTGAGTACCGAATTCAAACGAAAAACAATATCACCAGGGGAAGGATAATCTAGGTTTATTTTATTTTCACGAAGGATTTCTTTTGCTCGGTATAATCTTTTGTTTATAGTTTCTTTGTTTGTGAAAAAAGCAAGGGCAACATCTTCAATACTAAATCCACATAAAATACGTAATGCTAAGCCTATTTGTGATTCAACAGGTATGATGGGATGAGAGATTGCAAAAATCATGAGAATCTGACTATCTACAATTTCTTCTTCAGAAAACTCAGGGACCGATTTTGTATTTGTCAATCCATACAAATATTTTGGTAAAATGTTAAATTGGAAATTTGATTCACGTTGGGATATATTTTTCGCTTTGTTTCTTGCAACAGCATATAACCAAGCAATGGGATTTTCAGGAACTCCATTTGACTTCCAATCGATAGTTGCATTTAAAAACGTTTCGTTTACAATTTCTTCTGCAGAATCATAAAATGGAAACCCATAATATTTACATATAACAGAAACCATTTTAGGTGATTCTGTTTTATAGTAATCTGAGATCTTGTCTGAATGTTCCATTACTTATCAAAAATATTATATGAATATTGTTTAATTAGAATGTGACCCTTGTACCAATCGAACTTCTACACTATTTCCATCACCTTCCCTTCGACAGAAAGCGCGGTGCCAGAAACGAATTTTTTCTCTAAAATGATGCCATTGACCCATGTATGGTATTGCTCCATATAAATTTTCAATTGATCCTCTATTTTCAAACAGCAAAGATTCAGAATGTTTATACGAAACTACTTTATCATTTTTACTATGGATCATAAAAATTGGTGAATCTGATACCAAGTGTAAAGAATTTTTAGGACTCCACATAGAATCAAATTTTCCCCGAATTTTTACCAATTCAATTAATGAGGTAATCATTTTGTTTGGTAACTTGTTAGATTCAGGAGAATCTAAAATAATTCGATCAAAACTGATCATTGGATTTTCAACCACAACCCCCTTCACATCGTTTAAAAACGGTAATGCAATTAGTATGGAAGAACCTCCAACAGATGACCCGAACATAAATATGTTTTTGTAAATTTTTTTCACATATAAATAAACGGATAAAACATCCCGTGTTTCTATATTACCAAAACTCAATCCAGGCACTAAACATGGAGACTCGCCATGACACGAAAGGTCAAAACTAATAGTATCATAACCTAATTCTAAATAAAATGGCAAGTATCGTGTGAGTTCTCTCCTATCTACTCCTCCGCCGTGAACTAGTATTACCACACCTTTCCCTTTCTTTGGATCGTGATCTTTATTTTCTTTCGCGAGGACTAACCATCCTGGTAAATCATACCCATTTAATGATGGGATTTTGATTTCCTTAAATCGAAATTGTTTTGTTAGGCGAATATTCCCACAAATTAGGAAATCGATTCTGGACATCTTGGATGAAAAAAGTTGAATTGTATTTATGGAACAAAACAATTTAGTCCAATGGGACCCGGGCGATTCGGGGCTTCGGTCGCAAAGCGACCGCTATGTACCATTACTATCCCTCTCGCAATTACTTTAAATTTTTGTTACCAAACCACTTCTAAAAATGATTTTTCCTTTTTTCTTTTCTCTTCGAATTCTAAAATCTCTTTTGAATGGTTCAATGTGATATCTATATCATCATAACCATTTCGTATCCGATTGACTGAAGCTGAGTCCAAATGAAAAGAGAAAAATTGGTCTCCCACTTGCACTTCAAATGCCTGCAAATTGATTCTGAGTTGTGATCCAGTATGATTTGCAACCCAATCTATGAGATAATGAATCTCATCTTCTTTCAGTCGGATAAGGGCAATCCCATTCTTTGCAGAATTGATGGAAAAAATATCAGCAAAGGAAGGAGCCAAAATGGCTCTAAAGCCAAATTCAGAAAGAGCCCAAGGTGCATGTTCTCGACTGGAACCACAGCCAAAATTTTTTCCAGCGATTAGGATACTCGCATTCTGAAATCCTTCCTTGTTTAAAATGAACTCTGGATTTGGAACCTTTCCTTCTAAATCCAAATACCTCCAGTCATGGAATAAATGTTTTCCAAAACCTTTTTTATCGATCAATTTCATGAATTGTTTGGGTAGGATTTGGTCGGTATCAATATCCTCTCTTGGAATCGTAACCGCAATTCCTGTATGGATTGTCCAATGATTTGCATTCATCCTAATTTCCTCACATCTGTAAATTTTCCCGTGACTGCCGCAGCTACTGCCATCGAAGGACTTACTAAATGAGTCCTTCCTCCTCTTCCCTGTCTTCCTTCAAAATTACGATTCGAAGTTGAAGCACATCTTTCGCCTGGTTTTAAAACATCGTCGTTCATCGCAAGACAGAGGGAACATCCAGGTTCTCGCCACTCAAATCCTGCTTCCTTGAAAATTAGATCCAATCCTTCTTTTTCTGCTTGGCGTTTCACTCTACCTGAACCAGGAACTACCAAAGCTTGCACGCTCGGATGGACTTTTTTACCTTTGGCAATTTCTGCTGCTGAACGTAAGTCTTCTATCCTTGCATTTGTGCAAGATCCAATAAATACCTTATCGATGTGAATCTCGGAAATGGCTGTTCCAGGTTTTAAATCCATGTATTCCAATGCATGTTCTGCTGTTTCTATTGTCCTTTTCTCTTCGAATTCATTTGGATTTGGAACCACTCCTTGGATGGAAATCGTTTGAGATGGATTTGTTCCCCAAGTAACCTGAGGCTCAATATTAGAAATATCTAATTCGATAGTTTTATCAAAACGTACGTCTGCATCTGAGTAGAATGTCTTCCAATATTTTACAGCCTCATCAAATCTTTCACCTTTTGGGACTAACTTTCTATCCTTCAAATAATCAAACGTAATTTGGTCTGGTGCGATGAGACTTGCTCTTGCTCCAGCTTCTATACTCATATTACAAAGAGTCATACGCCCTTCCATAGAAAGAGAATCAATCCATTCACCTGAATATTCAATTGTATAACCTCTTCCACCTGAAGTTCCAATTTTTGCGATGAGACTGAGGACAATATCTTTAGCCGTGATTCCATACCCAGGTTTTCCAACAAAACGGACTAACATCGATTTTGTTTTGGCCTGCTTTAAAGTTTGTGTGGCAAGGACATGTTCCACTTCGCTTGTTCCAATTCCAAATGCTAACGCACCAAAGGCTCCATGAGTTGCTGTATGGGAATCTCCACATACAATCACTGAGCCAGGGATTGTAAAACCTAACTCAGGTCCGACTACATGTACAATCCCTTGGTCAGGATCTTCTGGACCGAACAAATGGATTCCAAAATCTTTGCAGTTTTTTTCCATTGTATCAATCTGCAATTTAGAAACAGGACCTGCTGCGTTTCTGTTTTTACGATCTCTTGTGGAAACATTATGATCCACAACTCCAAACGTAAGATCCTTCCTTCTTACATTTCTATTTTTGATTCTCAATCCTTCAAATGCTTGGGCAGAAGTTACTTCATGTAATATATGCCGATCTACATATAATATTGCTTCTGAATCTGAATTCTCGACGATCAGATGGTTTTCCCAAATTTTATCATATAAAGTTTGTCCCATATTTCCCTCTTGCTCTTGGTAAATAAGATATCAAATTTCTTGATATAATGCAAATAAATTGGTTTTATAAAATATATAACTAAAAGTTATATGTAAGTATGGAATTCAGACAAATCGTTTATTTTCTAGAAATCTCCGAATCTGGCACTTTCCAAAAAGCGGCTTCTAGACTGGGATTAACCCAACCTGCACTTTCAAAACAAATCTTTTTATTGGAAAAGGAATTAGGTGTGTCTGTCTTAGAAAGGGGTGGAAGGTCCGTTCGCCTCACACATGAAGGTGAACAATTTTACAAGTATGCGATTCGAATGAAAGAATTATGGGAAGAAATTCATAACACTTTCGCAAAAGAAAATGAACTAAAAGGAAATTTTTCCCTTTCGGCTGGAGGTACAGCATCAGCTTTCATCTTACCACAAATCTTAAAAGATATATTGAAAAAGAGGCCAGAACTGACTCTTTCCGTAAAAGAAGGAGATGCCAAAGAAACAAAAGATGCGTTATTAAAAGGAGAAGTTGATCTAGGAATTTTAACAGGTCCAATTTCTGAACCGAGTTTGAATGTTTTAGAATTTTTATCTGATCGTATATTCCCTGTAGCCGCAAAAGACCATCCCATTTTTTTAAAAAAGAAAATTAGATTAGAGGATTTGAAAAAACAATCGTATGTTTTTTTCCATCCTGGTTCTGCTCTTAGAAAAGCAGTAGAAAAGAAGATCAAATCATTTACAAAAGAATTTGGTCCAAAGATTACAATGGAGTTGAGGAGTGTAGAGTCTGTAATCAAATCGTTGGAAGCTGGACTCGGAATTGGTTTTTTATCCGAATACTCCATTAGTTCCAAACTGAAAAAAATTAACTTCGAAGACTGGAATACAGAGAGGAAATTTTTCCTTTGTTATCGTAAAAAATCTGGCCCTGCGCTTGCTTTACTTGCAGAAGAATTATTAAGAGCTTCTGAAAAATGGAAATCCGGAAAGGAATCTTCTCTTTCATAAAAAATAGATTTTAAATCTGATGATCAATCTAAAAGTAAGGTGATCAATGGAAAGAGTGATAAACTATCCAATTAAAAATTAAATCGATAGTTGGCACCAACTTGCACATAGGTAAGCACTGTCTTTGAGTCCAATAACGTTGGAATTAAAATTTTTGGTGCATACACTTTCACTAAAATTTGGGATAAATCAGAATCCCCTCCTCCATCATTTTCAGTGATATAACCTGATCCCATCTTATTCTTCAAAACCAAATTACTTGCTTCCACAAAGAAACTTAGATCCTCTTTGAGTTTCGTTGAAAATTTCAAATTTACTTCGGTTCCAGTCGATTTCCATTGGTAGTCCAATCCGAATTGTCTAAATTTAAAAGGGGAAGCATCAAAACTAAACTCATTAGAACGAAACGTAGATGGACCTTGCAAATCTAAATGTAAAATCTGTCCTTGTAAGCTAAACCTTTCCAAAAATTTCCATTCGTATCCAATGCCAATGCTAAAACCTCTGAGAGGATTACTAGTTTCCCTGTAACTGATTCGATTGGGGTTCAATCCTGTTGTCGTGATCCCACCCAAACTATCAACTTCCTGACTAGTTTTTGTCCAAATACGTTCCACTCCCGCTAAAATTTGAAAATCAAATAATGGATGTGGAAAAGGAGTAAAACCGATCCTCGAAGATAATTTTTGAAATTTTGTTTCACCACTTCCAAGAAGTATGTTAGTAGTTTTATCACTGCTCGAAGAGGAGCCACTTCCATAAGAAAGTGTTTGAAAGCCACTGGTATTAAAATTTCCCCTCGCTTCCGTTCCTCGGATTTCAAAAGTAAATCGGTTCCAAGAGTAAAACAAACGTGTGGTTGCACTTTGGTGTTTCGTTTTGTAAGGAGTGGATTGTAATTCCGCTTGGCCTCCACCACCAAAAAGTAAACCAACAATCTGTATTGTCTGAAAGAATGGACGTAGTTCTGATTGGTTCTCACCATTCCCAACTCCAAATGAACCCTCAAAATAATGGCGTTTTGCATTTGAAATCTGTCCATCTCGTTGTTTTTGTTTCTCTTCCTTGGCTTTTAGGTCTTCTGCGATTCGTTTTTGTTTTTCAGTGAGTTCTTTTTCTTCCTGCAGTTTCCTTTCTTTTTCTGAAACTTGGGGTTCTTTATTAATGACTGTTGGATCCGATTTCTTTGCAAAGGAAACTTTTCGAATCAATGACTTGGGGTAAACTTTCGTATTTCCATCTGCGAGTTTGATGGTCACTGTATCTTTATCTTGGGCTAAAACAGAACCTTCAATTTTTTCACCGGACTTGAGTTGAATCGTTTCACTACGAAGTGCGGAATTTGTGAAAAGAAATGCTGTGCAAACGAAAAGTATGTATTTTTTCATAGATTTGACCAGTAGGTTTCTGCCATTCCAATACCTTATCACAATTTGAAAATACTACAATTCGATTCCTTTGGTTTAAAAGACAAATATTGGTTCTTGGTTAAACCAAAAATAATCGTATTAGGATCCGTAAGGAAGGTTGCACGAGGTGTCGATTCCAAAAAGGTAGGACTCCGAATACACTTAGTTTGTTTCATTTTGTAACTTTAGTATAGTATTTACTTCTACAACAAATTAACTTTCCTATTTGAGATTTAGAATTCGATCAGGAACATTTCTGGATTGATTGCATCTAATCTGCATTATAAGGGAAATGGATTAAGACTGATTTCTTAGTAGGGATCTATACGACAAAATAAATAGCCTCTTAAGCACTGAATGCTAAAACAAGGATTCTACGAAACTTTTCATTCTGAACATCTATAGTATTATTTTTCCCGTCATCTTAAAAAATATCTTGAGTAAAGCCAATGTTTTCCAAAGGATTGCCCCATGTGGAAATGTAAGTGGCTTTTATTATTTTTGATTCCCCAATTCTTATTTGCAGAAGGATTTCAAAAAGGCAATCTCATGTTGTTTGGTTCTGGATCCTATGGTCTTGGAATAACTTCCGGAAGCTTAGAACGTCATGCGGAAACATATAACTTCCCTACATATTTAGTATTCCGTGATGGACTTAGCACCGAATCTAGAACCTTTTATTATTATGCTCTATCTGAATTTAATTCTGACCAAGTCCGATTGAATAGTCATTTGGGAGAAGTAGGAGTACAATATGCATTCTTTAAATACCTTTCTATTGGGCTAACAGGTGTGGACCAGTCGATAGAAGCATCAAACTTACGACAGTTGGAGACTTCTTCTGTACTCTTATTAGCTAGCCAATTCCAACGCCAATTTCCTTCCAGTTCGTTTAACGATAATTTGTTTTCAGGAGAACTTCTTTCCTTCTTAATTCGAAAGGACCAAAGGATTTCTTCGATCAGGACAGGAAATTTAGATTTTGGGATCCATTTTTTACCAAATTCTGTTTTTGATCCATACGTCCGTTTTGGAGGTGGAATGGGGAATGAACGCCAAGCAGGTGGAAGAGTGGAACGTTTGTTTGCTGGTATTGGTCTACGTTATCATTTTGCATCCTCATATTTTCTTTTTTTAGAGGCCTTAACGACCAATACTTACATTATAGATTATAAGACCCAAGCAAATACATTCCGCAATCGCGGTAATTTTGAAGAGAGTTTTATCAGTTTCGGATTTGGAAAACAATTTTCAATTGGTTCTTCCAACGAAGATCCGAACGGATCTACAGTTGTCGAAACTTTGGATAAAACGCAACAAACAGAACCACCTCCACGCATCAAAACCTTTTCCTTTTTGGCTAGTGAAATCTTTGAACCAAAATCCATTCGGATTCATGTGGAAGGCCGTGCAAAATTGGATGCCTTAGCACGTAGTTTTGCCATTGAATACCCTGAATATGAAATTGTAATCATCAACTATGTGGCACCATTTCCTGGCACAGAAGAGGAAGATCCCCTACACGAACAATTCGGGATCAATCGTTCTTTCGCAATTTTCCAGATCCTACGAGAGAAAAATATTCCAGCGTCGCGGATTGTTAATGCTACCGCTGGTTCTACTCGTTATGAAATCGATTCTTCCGAACGGGTGTTATTCGAACTTCGCGCAAAATAAGAATTACATCGCTCATATTTGTCATCTACATAACATTACTGTTCATAAAGTAATGTTATCATGTCTACAATGCCAAATCGGAAGAAATTTATTAAAAAAAATCATTTACTTCATTCCAAAAATTGATCCTATCATTTTCAGATCTATGGCTATCAATGAAAAATTATTGGATCGTGTTCGGAAGTTAATGGAAGTCCAGCCGGATGTGGTAGAGAAAAAAATGTTTGGTGGTTTATGCTTTATGGTAAACAGCAAAATGTGCATCTGTATTAAAACAGATGAAATCTTATGCCGAATCGATCCAGAATCTTATGAATCCATTCTTTCAAAGAAAAAAGCGCGTCCCATGATCCATAACGGACATTTGATGAAAGGATATGTTTATGTTAAGGAAGAAGATTTAAAAACAAAAAAAGAAATGGAATCCTGGATTCAATTATCTCTCGAATACAATAAAAAAACTCCATCTGCTAAGAAAAAAGCCAAGAAGAGTCGTTTAAATAAACATGCCACAAAAAAATCATGAAGTAAATTCTGAATCTGTATGAGTCATTTGTTTCCTTTTTGTCAACTTTTTATACACAGCGTTGAAACAAAAAAACAAATGATCCTTACTTTAAAATTCTGCTTTAAATACTAATCATATAATAATGAGTATACGATTATTCGCAAGTACCAGTCATCACTTTATTTGTTGGAGTTGTAGTGTCTGGTGAAACAGATACAAAACGATTGTTACCTTTAGTGATTGAGAAACAAAGAATTGTGTCAGTAGGTTCAGATTGTGCTTTCCAATTGATCCCATCTTGCGAAACCATGATCCGGTTTGTCCCATTGCCTGCGGTTGCTACAAATGTAAAAGACTGATGCGAGCTTTGTTTTAAAACACTCACAAACTTCTATATTAAAAACTTCAAATTTCATTTTCTACATACTAAAAATACAAAGAAAAAGAAAAATATTCTTTGCAAACTCAAATCTCAAGTGATCATTTCCATGTAACAATCATGGACCATCTTCAAAAAGTTATATTAATCTCTATAATTTTACTTTCTTCCTCTCATTTTGGAAAAACTAAAAACACACCGCCAAATGATGAACAATGTTTGGAATCAAATACCTGCATAGTTACTTATGTATCAGAAGGGCAAGGAATAGTATTCTCTTACCAATGGGATAAAAAAGAAATCCCTTATGAAAATGGCCCGAAGGAATTTGACAAAGTATTGGTACTCATTGACAAAAACAACAAGTACAAAGAAATAAAATTCAGAAACCTCAGTTACTTAAAAGGAATTTGGAAAGGAAAAAAGATTTTGATTTTTGATATCGACCTAGATCTTTCCAAAAGACTTAGGACTTTAAACACCAATTCACCTAATTTTTTCGAATTACCTTCTCCGGATTCAAACACCCTTCCCATTATCCCAATGAATACTGAAATCAAAGTAACGGAGAATACTTTACCAATTTCAAATGAAAATGCTTATATAAAAACGACTTACCTTGGAAAAACAGGTTGGATCCCCAAAAAAATGTTAAGTGATGATAGATACGACATCCAATACTTTCGAACACCTATACAGGAACTAGTGAAACCGTATTTTTTTACTACTGTCGAATCCGATTTTCAAATAGGTTTAAAAATAAAAGGTGATGGATTGGAAGTAACAGATTGTTCCATTTCTGGAGAAAAATGCGAAGTACAATCTCATACAATCAAAGACTCAAGTTTTGGGAAAAAACAAGAGTCAGTTTATTTTGTTGTATCTGCAAATAAAGTTTATGTTTGTGAA